>NZ_JAZHPF010000060.1 GCF_036543075.1 Deinococcus sp. YIM 134068 | reverse complement strand
CAGGGAAGGGCGACGAGATCAAGGTGGGCACCTAGCGGACGACCCCAACGGGCCTTGAGTTGAATCAGGAGGTTGTGCGCTGCCACCTTCGCGCTCAGACGCAGCCACCAGCCCAGAACACTTTTGCTGCGGGGTCGCTCCAGGGCGAAGTGCTGATGGAGTCGGTCTTTGCCCGACTCCACCACCTGCCTCTTGCCACTGAACCACCGGCTCACTCCGGAGGATTGGGGCTGCTGTCGAGTGACGACCACGGCACCATAGGCCGCTTGCCAGTGGCGCTGCCACTGCTCCCCCGCGTACCCATCGTCCGCCAAGATCGGGACGCGCCGTTCACCCTGTCCGGCACCAAAACAGGGACCGAGCGGCCCACTCGGTCCCTGACGCTGACCGTGCTGGCGATGGGCTTTGCCCAGGACGCCGACCAGCTCATCCCCGGTGGGTGTCTCGGCGATGGGGTCATGGCGAAAGCGCCATAACCCTTCGGCCAGAAAGCGTTCTTCGGTGTTGGCCGGACCGCTGATGAAGCCATGAATCAAGCCCTGGTCGCTGACCAGGGCCGCGAGCTTGACGCCGTAAAACCACTGTCGGTCC
>NZ_JAZHPF010000059.1 GCF_036543075.1 Deinococcus sp. YIM 134068 | reverse complement strand
CACTACTCCCACGTCGACTGCCCCGGTCACGCCGATTACGTCAAGAACATGATCACCGGCGCGGCCCAGATGGACGGGGCCATCCTCGTGGTCTCGAGTGCCGACGGCCCGATGCCCCAGACCCGCGAGCACATCCTGCTCGCCCGTCAGGTCGGCGTGCCCTACATCGTCGTGTTCATGAACAAGGTGGACATGGTGGACGACGAGGAACTGCTCGAACTCGTCGAGATGGAAGTGCGCGAGTTGCTGGGCAAGTACGAGTTCCCCGGCGACGACCTGCCCGTGATCAAGGGCAGCGCCCTGCAGGCACTGGAGGCGCTGCAGGCCAACCCCAAGACCGCGCGCGGCGAGAACAAGTGGGTCGACAACATCTGGGAACTGCTCGACGCGGTGGACAGCTACATCCCCACCCCCGAGCGGGACACCGACAAGACCTTTTTGATGCCCGTCGAGGACGTGTTCACCATCACGGGCCGTGGCACTGTTGCCACGGGCCGCGTCGAGCGTGGCGTCGTCAAGGTCCAGGATGAGGTGGAGATCATCGGGCTGCGGGACACCAAGAAGACCACCGTGACCGGGATCGAGATGCACCGCAAGCTGCTGGACAGCGGGATGGCGGGGGACAACGTGGGCGTGCTGCTGCGCGGCGTCGCGCGCGACGACGTGGAGCGGGGTCAGGTGCTCGCCAAGCCCGGCAGCATCAAGCCGCACACCAAGTTCGAGGCCAGCGTGTACGTCCTGAGCAAGGACGAGGGCGGGCGGCACAGTGCGTTCTTCGGGGGCTACCGTCCCCAGTTCTACTTCCGCACGACGGACGTGACGGGGGTGGTGGAACTGGCCGAGGGGGTGGAGATGGTGATGCCGGGCGATAACGTGACCTTCACGGTGGAACTGATCAAGCCCATCGCGATGGAAGAGGGCCTGCGCTTCGCCATCCGCGAGGGTGG
>NZ_JAZHPF010000058.1 GCF_036543075.1 Deinococcus sp. YIM 134068 | reverse complement strand
CGGTATGGCGGAGAAGGGGCTAAGCCTCGAAGAGAGGAGGCATCCTCATGACCCACCGCACCACCCACAGCGCCGAGTTCAAGCGTTACGTCCGGAGGGCGCGCCCGAACCAGGGGCAACATCACCGGCACGGCCCGCGACCTGGGGATCGACGTCTCCCTGCTGTGCAAGGGGATGAACGCCGATCAGGAGAAGGGTGAGGCGACCTGTTCCGGTCAGGGGAAGCAGGTGCTGACCCCAGAGCAGCAGGAGATTCGGAGCCTCCGCAAAGAGAACGACCTCGTGCGGCAGGAACGAGAAATCCCGAAAAAAGCGACGGCCTTGTTCGCCAGAGAGACCACACCCGGAGGTGCCAGTTCATCGACGCTCACCGCGAGCAGGACCGCCTGGCCGCCGTGGTGCCGGGGGCTGGAGGTGTCGGTGAGCGGGGACCACCGTGGGCGAAGAAGACCGATCTCCACCCACAAGCAGCAGGATGCGCTGCCAGAGCAGCGCATCCTGCACGTTTACCCGCGCAGCAAAGGACACTACGGAGCACCTCGCATTCATGCCGAACTGCGGGCAGCAGGTCTGCGGGCAGCAGGTCTGCGGGGGTCCCATCAGCGGGTCGCGCGCCTGATGCGCTCAGGGGGGTGCCCGCCAAGGGAAAGCGCCGCCGGGTGCCAACCACCGACAGCGCCCACACTTCCCGGCTGGCCCGAACCTGCTTGACCGCCAGTTCGACGTCTCGCCGCCCTGGGGAGGTGTGGGCGTCCGATCTGACGTCCCTGCCGACCAAAGCAGGCTGGCTCTCTCTGGCCGTCACGCTGGACCTGCATTCGCGGGCTGTGGTGGGGTCGAGGGTGGACGCGCAGAGGCCAGCGACGCTGCCGCTCGCTGCCCTTCAGATTGGCCGCCCTGCGTCGTCTTTCCCCACCCCCCACCAGGCCTCCTGCACCACAGCGAGCGGGGGAGCCAGGACGCCAGCCGGGGAGTTCAAGAACAACTGGCCCGCCGGCGGGCCAG
>NZ_JAZHPF010000057.1 GCF_036543075.1 Deinococcus sp. YIM 134068 | reverse complement strand
CTGACGGCCTGACAGATTTTATGAGGGCGAACGAAAAACGAGCTGCCAGCCGACTTCGAGCGTTGTTTGTAGTACAGTATGAGGGCGTTTTCGTCCGCTCAGTGGCTCAGGGTCAGGCTTACCCTGGAGGGTCAGGCGGAGGAAGACCGCCTGACCTCGGCTCAGCGCGTATTGAACAGCCCGGAGACCGATCTTGAGATAGCTCAGTGCCCGCTGCCAGTGGGGATCGACGACACGTCGATCCCCGCGCTGCACAATCTGAACCCCTTCGGACACGAGCAGCAAGGTTGCGACCGCCAGCACCAGAATCAGGCGTTCCAGACTGGCAGCGTCTCGCAGCTTGGAATCTTCCAGACCGAACAGGCCGCTTTTCTCGTCCAGAAAGCCTTCCTCGATCTGGAAGCGTTCTCCATACTCGGCGAAGGTCTCGATGCTGGTCGGCTCGTCGCTCACGACCTGCCACTGCTCTGGGCCGTCCAATGGACGGCCCAGAGCCACGTGAACCGGACCAAAATGCTGCCCGGTGAGGGTGACGTTGTGAAAGCAACGGGTTTCCCTGGGTGAGAGTCTGACCTCGCCCACTTTGCACAGCCGCTGGCCGTCTGGCGCAGCGAGGATCAGGCTGGACTTGATGCGGATACGGTAGTGCCACCCGCAGACTCGCAGCCAGGCCATCAGTTGCGTGTCGCAGAACCCCCGGTCCGCCAAAAGGCGGACCTCAGGCTGACCGAGGAAATCGAGCAGGCCTTTGACTTCGGCCAGGACGGGTAGCAGTTGAGCCGTGCTGACCTGAGCGCTGGGGTGTTCGAGGACGCGCGAGACGAGCGGCACCGCTCGTCCCCGGAACAGGACCGAAACGCGAATCAGGCAGAACTTCTCGAACAGGACACTGGTGTCCAAGGCCAGGATCAGAGTGTGCCCGCCCCAGTCGCGCAGGGCACGGATCACGAGTGGACCGTAAATGGTGGTGGGGTCGATGGCTGGATTCTCCAGCCACCGACGAAGTCGGCGTTCGTTGCTCTGAGCGAAGGTGGCGCTGGAGTGGATGTGGGGCAGCCAGGCCGGGAGGAAGCTGCGCTGGGAGAGCAGCAGGCCTGCGACCATCCAGGCGAGGGTGCGCGCATTGCGAATGTCGTTCCACAGACCAGTCTGGAGCTGAGCCAGGACAGCCTGGTAGAGTCGAGGAGCGTCCCCGGCGGCATTTTCAGTTGTCACAAACAGAAAGTGTCCCCTACCGGGGACGCTTTCTCATACTTTCTGTCAGGCGGTCAG
>NZ_JAZHPF010000056.1 GCF_036543075.1 Deinococcus sp. YIM 134068 | reverse complement strand
ACGCCAACCCGTTCCGGGCCCAGATTCATGGGGTGGTCGCAACACTGGTTTGGTCTTTGAGTATGGCGGCCAGGACCTCTGTGGGGGTGAGGAAGCCGTGGCGTTTGCGGGGCCGGTTGTTGAGCAGCTCGACGGCGTGCTGGAGCTCGGTGTCGGTGACGGTGGCGATGTCACGTCCTTTGGGGACGTACTCGCGTAGCAGGCCGTTGGTGCTCTCGTTCGAGCCGCGCTGCCAGGGCGCGTGGGGGTCGGCGAAGTAGACCTGGATACCGGTCGCGGCGCTGAACTCGGCGTGGCGGGCCATCTCCGAGCCGCGGTCCCAGGTCAGCGACGCCATCGGCCACCCGGTCCGGTTCACGGCCTCGCTGAGCCCGGCCAGGGTCGCTTCAGCGGTGTGGCGCTCGGGCAACAAGAACGCGGTCAAGAACCCGCTGGTCCGCTCGACCAGCGTGCCGATCGCGGCGCTCGTCCCGGCCGGGCCGCAGACCAGGTCGCCCTCGTGGTGACCGGGCACGAGCCGGCTCTCGATCTCTTCTGCTCGCTCGTGGATCGAGACCGCGCCCACGATCTGGCCCGGCGGGTTGCGCGGAGTGCGGGCCTGACGGGTCCGGCGCTGGGAACGGCCGGTGCGCAGGTGCGCGCGGAGCTCGCGGCGCAGCTCGCCTCGGGGAAGGACGTAGATGGCGCGATAGATCGCCTCGTGGCTGATCCGCATCTGTTCATCATCACCGAACTCCACGCGCAGCCGTCCGCTGATCTGCTCGGGAGACAAGCCGAGGTCCAACCGGGTCTGGACCCACGCCCGCAGCCGATCGTCACCGGCCAGCCGCGACGCCCGTGGCCGGTTCCGCGCCCGGACCGCGGCCTGGTGGCAGGCCTCGGGCTGGTAGCCAGGTGAGCGCCCGCTCGGGCGCCCCGGCGCCCCGGCTGCTCGCTCGGGACGGCGCAGCTCTCGACTGATCGTCGAGCACGAACGGCCCAACCGACGCCCGATCTCTCGCACCCCGACTCCGCTGTCGTGGAGCCGGGCGATCTCGTAGCGCTCGTCACGGCTGAGGTAACGCTGGACCTGGCACGGTTCGAACTCCACCCCGCCAACCTCGGCCCGCCACCGCCCGATCGCTCGCGCTGACACGCCGGTCTGCGATGCGGTCTGCTTCTGCGACCAGCCCTGAGCCAACAACGCGAACACCCGCTGACGAACCCCCACCGCGAACACCATCAACGACCCCCCACCTCGAAGAGCGTTGCGACGATCACGAGAACCCACCGGGCCCTTC
>NZ_JAZHPF010000055.1 GCF_036543075.1 Deinococcus sp. YIM 134068 | reverse complement strand
TACGCCTGCGCCTCCCCGATGATCCGCAGAGTCGTCTCGTAGCTCTCCTTCGAGGTCTCGCCCCAGGTGACGAGGCCGTGTTTGCCCATCACGACGGCCTCCAGCCCCGGATTGTCCCGCACCGCCGCGCCGATCTGCTGCGACAGGGTGAAGCCGGGGCGGATGTAGTCCACCCACGCCGCCCGGTCCCCGTAAATCTCGCGCATGACTTCCGGCCCGTTCGGCGTGCAGGCGATGGCGATGATCGCGTCGGGGTGGGTGTGGTCCACGTGTTTGGCCGGGACGAAGGCGTGCAGCAGCGTCTCGATGCTCTGGCGAGGCCGCCCCGGCTCGAAGACCGTCCGTTCGAGGTAGGCGGTCATCTCCTCGTCGGTCATGCTCGGGCGCTCGAAGAGAGGCAGCACCTCGTCGAGCTTGAGGCCCGCGAAGCCCTTCTCTGTGATGCTGGCGATGTCGGAGCCTGAGCCTTTCACCCACAGCACGGTCACGTCGCGCCCGAGGTGGTCTTTCTCGACGCTCTTGGTGCTGGTGTTGCCGCCGTAGATGTTGACGAGCGTGCGGTCTGCGCCGAGCAGGTTGGAGCGGTAGGTCAGCGAGGCGAGGCCGTCGCTCTGGGGAGCTTCGGCGGCGTTCCAGCGGTTCTGAATGATGGTTTTGGACTGGGTGGTGGTCATGGGTCCTCCGGGAAAGGGGGAAGAGGGGCGGGACTGGGCCGGGCAGGGGTCAGCTCTTGACGGGAAAGCCGCCGCCTGCGGCAGCCGTGCCACGCTCGCCCGCCACCTTGCTCTGGTAGCCGCTGGCACGGTGCGCGGCGATGGGGTCCTCAGGTAGCCCCTTCGAGCGTCGCCACTCAGCGAGCAGGGGCCGCACGTCGGTGCGGAAGGCGTCGGTGAGGGTGCGGTGCGCCTCCAGCACGTCCCCCGCCCCCTGCGCGGCGGCGAGGCGTCCCCAGTCGATCAGGAGGGCCTTCGCGTACGCTTCCTGGCAGTTCAGGACGCTCTGGAGCATCGCCTCCACCTTCGGCTCGATGTTGTGGCTCTGGTCGATCATGTAGGCGACCTGTTGCGCGGTCGTGCGGGTGAGGCTGTCCTCCGACCCCTCCGCGCTCACGAGTTCCGCGTAGATGGCGAACAGCTCGAAGGGATTGGTCGTCCCCACGATCAGGTCGTCGTCCGCGTAGCGCCGGGCGTTGAAGTGGAAGCCACCCAGCCGCCCCTCGTCGAGCAGGAAGGCGACGATCTGCTCGATGTTGACTCCCTGCGCGTGGTGCCCGAGGTCCACGAGCACCTGCGCC
>NZ_JAZHPF010000054.1 GCF_036543075.1 Deinococcus sp. YIM 134068 | reverse complement strand
GTTTCTCCTATGTCAAGCCGCTGCTAGGAGACGAGGCCTGGCAGCGTCTTGGTCGGTGTGGAGGTGGCCGTAGACGACTCGGACGAGGCGGCGTTTGAGGCAGCGCAGGGCTTCGGAGTTCGACATGCCTTCGGCCTTCTTCTTGCGGTAGTAGGCCTGGCCGAGGCCGTCGAGGCGGATCTGGGTGATCGCGATCCGATGGATCGCGGCGTTGAGCTGTCGGTTGCCCGAGCGGGTCAGCCTGACCCGGCCGGCGGTGTTGCCCGACCAGACTGGGATCGGGGCGATCCCGGAGTGGCGGGCGAAGGCGGCCTCGGACTTGAACCGGCCTACTCCGGCTGCTTCGCCGACGATCTTGGCGGCGGTCAGCGGGCCCACGCCTGGCATCGCGAGCAGCGTCGGTGCGGCTTCGTCAACGCGCCGCTCGATGCGTTTGGCCAGCGTGTTGATCTTGGCGGTCAGCTCGATGATCTCGGCCAGCTCAGCGGCAGCGAGCTCGGCCACCAGGCCGACGACACCGTCCTCCACAACCGAGTCCAGCCGGGCCTTCAACGCTTGCTGGTGCTTGGTCAGGTCCAGCGACTTGGCTGGTGGCGCCCAGCTCGGGTCGAGCTCGTGGACGCGCCACAGCAGCCGGTTGATCGTGGCCGTTCGCGTCGTGACTAGGTCTTCTCGTCGGTCGACGAGCAGCTTCAGCTCCCGCGAGACGTCGTCGTGTGAGGCGACCGGTAGGTCGGGTTCGCGCAGCGCGGCCCGAGCGACGGCGGCGGCGTCGATCGGGTCGGACTTGCCGCGCGTCCGTGCGATGCGGCGTTGCTCGGCCATCATCTTCGGCGGTACCCGCACCACGGCCTGGCCGTCGGTGAGCAGGTCGCGCTCGAGTCGGGCCGAGAGGTGGCGGCAGTCCTCGACCGCCCAATGCAGGTCGCGGCCGAACGTCGCCCGGGCCCACCTGACCGCGGCCTGATGGCCCTCCGTCGTCGCCGGGAACGTCTTGTGGCCCAGCTCCCGGGCGGCCTCGTCGACCCCGACGAACGTGTGGGTCCGCTTGTGAACATCAGCACCAACGACAACCATGAAGGCTGCCTCCTTCACTCCGGAAGAGGGACGGTTGGGCCGGTCGGCGGACACATCTCAGTGGGGGCGGTGCCACGCTCCTATCAAGTCACGCCGGCCGGTCCTTCACACCGGTCGCCGGCAAAACCGCACGAGGCCAACCCGATAGGGCGACAAGCACGCAATGAGCCAGACGACCGGTGCTCAGGACCCAACCACCGCGATGGCGGCCCTGTCACCCTGACACTGAGAGCACGCAAGC
>NZ_JAZHPF010000053.1 GCF_036543075.1 Deinococcus sp. YIM 134068 | reverse complement strand
CTGTACTTCGGGGATATTCAGGGAGGGGACGGAGAGGCCAGCATCCGAGATGCTGGTCTCTGTGCTATGGCTCGTCCTCTTCCTCGCTGGACCCGACACTTCCCCACTTGGTTTGCGCCCTTCCTGACGCACTTTCGCCATCGAGCCCAGCGGACCTGGGCACCGCTGTACGTGCGAGGCCTATGCAGCGCCGCCCACCGAAAAAGCATGCAACCCCTAGCCGCTGTGGTCGCGCCTGGAAAAGAAGATCACCTCCAGCAATTCATGACTGACAGCCCGTGGTTGACTAACCCACTGGAAACCCTCCTGGCGCAACGGGCTCAGCAGATGCTCGGTGGCAAAGACGCCGTACTGATCATCGACGATACGTGTTTGACGAAGTTCGGCACCAAGTCTGTCGGCGTCGCCCGTCAATATTCCGGGCAGGTCGGGAAGATCACCCCCTGTCAATGCCTCGTCTCCTTGACGTTGGCCCAGCACGACTTGCCTGTTCCCCTCGCGTTACGGCTCTTCCTGCCGCAGGAGTGGACCAGCGACCTGGCTCGGCTCAGGGGGGCTGGTGTTCCAACGGAACACCAGCCGCCACAGACCAAGTGCGAACTGGCACTGAAAGAGTTGGACCGTGTGCGCCCACACGTTACGTTCGGCATGGTCCTGGCTGATGCCAGGTACGGCGTGAATGCCCAATTTCGGCAGGCACTGAGCGAGCGAGGCCTGCTGTGGTCCGTGGGCATTACCCGTACGCAGACGGTCTACCCCAAGGATGTGCGGTTGATCCCAATCCCCAAAATCTTCCGAGGGAGAAGACCGAAACACCCGACCCCCTCTGAGGACCGGCAATCGGTGGAGGAGGTCTTGAACGGTGCTGCATGGCAGCACCTGGTCTGGCGACACGGCACCAAGGGCCCGCTTGCAGGACGCTTTGCAGCCGAGTACGTTCGCCTGGCCGACGGGGAGGAGAACGCCCAGGGCCAACACCTTCCCGGGCAAGCTGCCTGGATCATCGGGGAACAGCGGCGGGGTGAGGAGCGCAAATACTACGTCTGCAACCTGCCCGCTAACACAGCGCTGGCCCGGCTGGTTGAAGTGACGAAGCGCCGTTGGGCCTGCGAGTTGACCCATCGAGAGCTGAAGGAGGAAGTCGGCCTGGACCACTTCGAGGGCCGTTCTTGGCAGGGCCTGCATCACCACGCCGTGCTGTGTATGGTGGCCCTGACCTTCCTTCAATGGCTGCGATTGACTCAGCCCGACGATCTGATGGGCGACACTGTTCCCGCCATTCGAGCTGAGGTGGCAGGGGCCTGGTCCCTGCCACCTCCCTGCCCGAAATGTCGCGCCTGCACAGCTTTATGCAGCGGTCCTTGAATATCCCCGAAGTACAGCTA
>NZ_JAZHPF010000052.1 GCF_036543075.1 Deinococcus sp. YIM 134068 | reverse complement strand
GGCTCTTCGCAGTTGAGGGTGTAGCGCCGGTGGCGACGGGGTGCGGCGCGTCGGTGTCGGGGTAGGCGTCGAGGTCTTCCGAGGATGGAAGTTCTCACGCTCACCATCTGGAAGACCTCGACGTGCTTGACGCTACCTTCGCCTGCCCTGACCTGGCCACGTTCTGCCGCCTCGACGAGCTCGGGCTGGAGGTGACCGGGCAACGGCTCACGTCGGACCGGGCCGTGCTGGCGTGCCGTCCAACCGGGACGGACCCGTGGTGTCGCCGCTGCGGCTGCGAGGGCGAGCCGCGCGACTCGGTGCCGCGCCGGTTGGCGCACGAGCCCCTGGGCTGGCGCCCGACCACGCTGCTGGTCATCATCCGCCGCTACGCCTGCACCGGGTGCGGGCACGTGTGGCGCCAAGACACCACCGCGGCGGCCGAGCCGAAGGCGAAGCTGTCGCGCCGGGCGCTGCGCTGGGCATTGGAGGCGATCGTGTGCTTCCACCTCAGCATGTCCCGCGTCGCGCAGGCGCTCGGCGTGTCCTGGGCCACCGCCAACCGGGCCGTCCTCGAGGAGGGCCGGCGGGTGCTGATCGCCGACCCCGCCCGCTTCGACGGCGTCACCGCTCTCGGGGTCGACGAGCACGTGTGGCGTCACACCCGCCGCGGCGACAAGTACGTCACCGTGATCATCGACCTCACCGCCGTGCGCGCCGGCACCGGCCCGGCACGGCTGCTCGACATGGTCGAGGGACGCTCCAAGCAGGCCTTCGCCGCCTGGCTCGCCGCCCGCGAGCAGGCGTGGCGCGACCAGGTCGAGGTCGTCGCGATGGACGGGTTCACCGGCTTCAAGACCGCCACCAGCGAGGAGCTGCCTGAGTCGGTCGCGGTGATGGACCCCTTCCACGTCGTGCGCCTCGCCGGCGACGCCCTCGACCAGTGCCGGCGCCGGGTCCAGCAGCAGCTGCACGGCCACCGCGGCCGCAAGGATGACCCGCTCTACCGGGCCCGGCGGCTGCTGCACACCGGCACCAGCCTGCTCACCGAGCGGCAACACGCCCGCCTCGAGGCGCTGTTCGCCGTCGACGACCACGTCGAGGTCCAAGCCACCTGGGCGGTCTACCAGCGCGTCGTCGGCGCCTACCGCCACCCCGACCGAGCTACGGGTCGAGCCGAGCTGCAGGCCGTGATCGACACCCTGGCCAAGGCTGTCCCCGCCTCCCTGAGCGAGGTCGCCACCCTGGGACGGACACTGGCCAAGCGGGCCGGCGACATCCTGGCCTACTTCGACCGCCCAGGCACCTCCAACGGCCCCACCGAGGCGATCAACGGCCGCCTCGAACACCTCCGCGGCACCGCCCTGGGCTTCCGCAACCTCACCAACTACATCGCCCGAGCACTACTCGAGAGCGGAGGCTTCCGCCCCCAACTACACCCCTGAATGCGAAGAGCC
>NZ_JAZHPF010000050.1 GCF_036543075.1 Deinococcus sp. YIM 134068 | reverse complement strand
GAACCGGGCTGCTGCACGGCGGGCAGTCTTCGAGTCCACCCTCGGTCTTCTCCCACCGCCAGCGACGCCACGCCACGCTCGGGGACTTGACGCCCCTGGCGTTCGAACGCCAAGCTACAGCCGCTTAGGGCGGTGCTCATAAGGGTTGCCGGGGGAGGAGGTAGCCGCACCGTTTGAACCAGCCCTGTGCATCTTGAGGGGAAACAGCGGCAAGAGCTCGACCAATCGATTGGTCGAGCTCTTGTCTGGTTCTGGGTTGGTCACGGCGGACGAGCGTCTTGACCTTGCCGAACCCTCCTTCGATGGGGGCCAGGTCCGGTGAATAGGTCGGGAGGAACCGCAGAGTACAGCCGTGGTCGTGCAGGAGCTGCGCGACGCGTGCATTCTTGTGTACACTGAGATTGTCCATCACAACCGTCTGACCCCGAGACAGCTCAGGAATCAGGACGTACTCGATGTAGCGCTCGAAGACCAAGCCATCCACAGCTCCAGGCACCGTCATGGCTGCGGTCATCCCGCTGGAAGTCAGCGCCGCCAACAGGCTGATGTTGGCACCTTTGTTGCGGGGGACCGCGCCGTAGGCGCGCTTCCCTCGCAGAGTTCGTGCATACAGCGGAGTCATCGCCACATGCGTACTGCTCTCGTCCACGAACACCAGGTCCTCTCCCGGTTGTTGCTGCATTGCCGTGCGCCACTCCTGGCGCACCTGTTCATCCCGTTCACTGGCGTACAAGGTCTTTTTTTCTCGTCCGTCCCTGGCGCAGCAACGCCCGTCCCACCGTTTGACGTGACACCCGTACCTGCCGTTCTTGCGCCAGACGCTGGGGATGCTGAGGCAACGTCTCGTCAGGATGACGGTCGCTCTGCTCGGCCAAGTGCTGCTCCAGAGCGGCGTCGAGCTTCCGGGGGCGTCCAGGGATGGCACGAGGCAGGACATGTCCCTCTTCCCGCTGGCGTTCACGCCAGCGTTCCACCGTTCGCGGGTCCACGTTGTACCGCTGCGCGACCACCTTCACCCGGTCCCCCGCCTGTAACCGGGCCATCACTCGCTGCCGCAAATCCTGGGCATACGGCTTCATACCCCACCCTACTCCTCCGGCAACCTTTCTGCGCCCCGCCCTATGCGACCGGACAGGCGCTCAGAGACGGAGACCCGCCGGTTGCAGGCGGTGTTGAATCGGGTGCCACGTGGGCAGGAACTCTACCAGGTGGTACAGGACGTGCCGGGCTGGCTGAGAGACGCGCCGAGGTCAGGAGCTGCGCTCCTGACCTCGTGGATCGAGAAGGCACAGGACACGGGCTTGCCCGACATCCAAGTCTGGCGCGCAGCTTCCAGAACGACTTCTCCGCCATTTGTGGCACCATCGAGTCTCCCTGGAGCAACGGTCAGACCGAGGGGTAGGTGAACCGACTCAAGATGATCAAGCGCCAGATGTTCGGCCGAGCGAAATTCGACCTGCTTCGGCAGCGCGTCCTTCTCGCCTGACCCTGCTGCACGCAAGCTGCGGGAGACCCCGGAGTGGCTGAATTCGACAGCATCAGCAGAAGTTAAGCGGCTGTAGCTTGGCGCTCGAACGCCAGGGGCGTCAAGTCCCCGAGCGTGGCATGGCGTCGCTGGCGGTGGGAGAAGACCGAGGGTGGACTCGAAGACTGCCCGCCGTGCAGCAGCCC
>NZ_JAZHPF010000049.1 GCF_036543075.1 Deinococcus sp. YIM 134068 | reverse complement strand
AGCGCGAAGGTGGCAGCGCACAACCTCCTGATTCAACTCAAGGCCCGTTGGGGTCGTCCGCTAGGTGCCCACCTTGATCTCGTCGCCCTTCCCTGACCCGTATTGCACATCAAGCGTCTTGAGGGGGGAGGGGCAAAAGATGAGGGCGGCTTTGGTCCGTCCTGTGCTGGCGGCTGGAAGCTGGCCGCTGGCCGCCTTCCTCAGTCCTGGCTCGTGATGAACGGCAGATTGCGGTCGAACTGCGAGCGGTCCAGCCCATAGCCGTACACGAAGGCGTCGGGGATGGTGAAGCCGAGGTATTCGACGGGCACCTCCACCTTGCGGCGGCTGGGCTTGCTCAGCAGGGCGGCGACCTTGAGGCTGGCGGGGCCGCGTCCCTGGAGGTAGTGCAGGAGGTAGTTCATGGTGATGCCCGTGTCCACGATGTCCTCGATGAGTAGAACATGCCGATTGCTGATGGGGAATTGCAGGTCCTTGACGAGCTTGACCTCGCCGCTCGTCTGCTTGGCGTCGCCGTAGCTGCTCGCCTGGAGAAAGTCGATGGTGCAGGGCATCCCGAGGGCGCGCACGAGGTCGGCGTGGAAGAGGAACGCCCCGTTGAGCACGCAGATCAGGTGCGGGTCGCGGCCCTGGTAGTCGGCGTGAATCTTGCGGCCCAGTTCCTGAACGCGCGCTTGAAGCTGCTCCTGCGAAATCTGCACGGGGCCGAGACCGGGGGCGAGGCTCATATGGGGTTCAGGCTAACACGCGGCCC
The DNA here is from genome assembly GCF_036543075.1 of Deinococcus sp. YIM 134068. NCBI lineage: Bacteria > Thermotogati > Deinococcota > Deinococci > Deinococcales > Deinococcaceae > Deinococcus > Deinococcus lichenicola. The sequence goes on along the minus strand of NZ_JAZHPF010000049.1, from coordinate 1,853 downwards.
TGGCCCGCCCCACCCGTATACTCCGGCCCATGACGGGTGGGGCGGCGGCGAACTTCGGGCGGGTGCCCGGCGTGCTGGGGCGCATCGTGCGCGAGCGGGCGGGGGACTACGCGGGGGCGGACGCGGCGCTGGGTGCGGCCCGTCCCCGGCACAGGCGGTTCCATGCGGCGCTCTCGGGAGCGGCCCTCGCCCTGATCGCGGAGGTCAAGCGGGCCAGCCCCAGCGAGGGTGCCATCGCCCCCCTCGACCCAGCGACCGCCGCCCGCGCTTACGAGGCTGGAGGTGCGGCGGCCATCAGCGTCCTCACCGAGCCGCGACACTTCGACGGAAACCCGGAGGCGCTGCACGCGGTCGTTTCTGCCGTAAGCGTGCCCGTCCTCCGCAAGGACTTCGTGGTTCACCCCGCCATGCTCCGCGAGGCCGCCGACTGGGGCGCGTCCGCCGCGTTGCTGATGGTCAGTGTGCTCGGCGAGGCGGTGGGCGAGTACCTGGAGACGGCCCACCAACTCGGCCTCGACGCGCTCGTGGAGGTCCACGACGAGGTGGAATTGGATGTGGCGCTGATAGCGGGCGCGGAAATCATCGGGGTGAACAACCGCGACCTGACCACCCTGCACATCGACCTCGGCGTGAGTCCCCACCTTATCCGCCGGGCGCGGGAGGGGGGCTTCACGGGCCTCCTCGTCGCGGAGAGCGGCTACCGCACGCCCGCCGACGTGGACGGCGTGCGCGGCCTCGCCGACGCGGTGCTCGTGGGGACCAGCCTCGCGGGGAGCGGCGACCTGGAGGGGGCGGCCCGGCGGCTGCTGGGGACTTGAGTTCGCCCCCACCCACTCTCCGCTTCCTGGGCACGGCGGACAGCAAGGGCGTGCCGCGCTTCTGGTGTGGGTGCCCCGTCTGTACCGAGGCGCGGACAGTGGGAATCAACCGCCGCACCCGCAGCGCCGCCCTCGTCTCCGGCGCGGGGGAGACGCTGCTGCTGGACTGCGGGCCGGACCTCCACGCCCAGCTCGCCCGGTTGCCGGGGCCACTCGTGCCGAGCGCAGTGGTGATCTCGCACGCGCACAACGACCACCTGCTCGGACTGGGCGACCTGCTGGATTACGCCGTGTATGCGAGCGGTGATGTGGGGATGAATGGCACGTCAGCCGGAGCGACCTCGCTGGTTCCCATTCCCATCTTCACCCCCGCCGGGGTCCTGCCACAGATCGAACCCCGCTTCCAGTACGCCTTCCGCCGCGAGCCGCCCGTGCGTCCCCTGCCGGAGGAGGGCCTTCACGTCGCGGGCCTCCACGTGCGCGCCTTTCGCGTGCCGCACGGGGCGAACGGGCACAGCCACGCCTTCCGTCTCGACCGCCCCGGCCTGCGCGCCGCCTACGTCACCGACGCCATCGACATTCCCGAGGGGACGGTGCGCGACTGGCTCACGGACCTCGATCTCCTCATTCTCGGCACGTCCTTCGGGGACGAGTCCGCCGCCGTCCACGCGGGCCGCAGCGTCTATGACGTGCGCGAGGCGACGGCCCTGCCGTGGGCACGCTCGGCCCGACGCGTGTACCTCACGCACCTGTCGCATGACGTGGACGTGCGCGCCCTGTCGCTCCCGGAGGAGTGGGCCTTCGCGCGGGACGGGCTGGAGGTGGGGATTTGAAAGGGTGGGTCGTCCCGTCGCCCCCTCACCCCGGCCCTCTCCCACGAGGAGAGAGAAGAAGCTAAGGCGGACGCTCTTTTGCTCCTCCCCCTTGAACGCTTGATGTGCAATGAGAGGAGGTGAACAACGGACGGTGCGAGCATCTGTCAGAACAGGTTGTGACCCCAGTTCTCGATGCCCAGACCGTCCTGACGACACTGTA
>NZ_JAZHPF010000047.1 GCF_036543075.1 Deinococcus sp. YIM 134068 | reverse complement strand
CCGTCAGGAACAGCGGCCCGAGCTTCTGCGGCTCTGTATCGATCCTCTGCTGAGGCCCCCTCAGCCTGTAGTCCCGACATTTCGGAAGCGGCACCCGTTCGTGCGTCCAGATCGGCGGCGAAGCCGGGCCGCCAGTTGTGCCGCCACTCGTCCGCGCGCACCCGAGGGGCCAGGGCCTCCGGGCGCACCTTCACGGCCCAGAGGGTGCCGTCGTAGAGGTTGGACCCGGCGACCTTCTGGACGTGCCCCCCGCAGTCGAGCAGGCCCGCCCGCTCCAGCTCGCGCCCCAATCGGGCCACGTGGTCGGGGTGGTAGTCGAGCACGCCAGCGAGGGAGACGGCGGGCAGGTGGAAGGCCACCTGATCGGGCACGAAGCGGTAGCCCCGCAGGAAGGCCACCCGCAGGGCGAGGCGGTGGAGGGTCAGGAACAGCCGCAGGCCCCCCCTCGTCAGCTTGCACCCCGCCAGCACCTCCCCAGCCGAGGGCCACACGAGGGGGGTGGGGGCCTCCTCCGGGCGCTGGCAGAGGTCAGGACGGGGCAGCACGGCGCGGAGGGGGACAGAGGGGGCGGCGGGTGACGTGGGGGCTGTCAGGGGCCGCTCAGGGGCCGTCAGGTCGGGGGCGGGGGTGCCGAGGACGGCAGCACGGCAGCGGGCGAGAACTTCGGACAGTCGGGGAGTGTGGTGAGGCAACCTTGTACGCCCTTCCCCGGAGCGCGTAGCATTGAGGCCGCCTTCCACAGCGGGCCGGGGTTGCTTTGCGCTCCGGTCGTTTTCGTTTTCTACCCTCACACAGCGGGCGGCCCTCGCGCAACCTTTCAGGCGGAAGGCCGCCCTTCATCGTCTCACTGCTAGGGGAAAGACAGCGCCCGGCGCGGCGTCTGGGGCGACGTGAACGGCACCGGGCGGCGCGCGGCGGTGCAGGGCCTTTATGCCGACCCAGACGGGGGGCGGGGGCGGTCGGGAGAGGTCGAAGTCTCAGGGGCTGAGGGATCATCCGGGCCACCCTTCCTGCCTTCACCCCGGAGGGCATCCCCCCTCCCCCACCCTTCTGGTAATTCAGTTTCCCAGAAGGGTGGGGGCATAACCCCCGTGCATCCCTCCAGCTCGCACCCACGAAGAGGGGCGGGGGAGGGGGCGGGACTGCGGAAGGGAATGGGCATTCCAGCCGCGAGCAGGGCGGCGGGCGGGGGTCGGGCGGGGACGGTAGGCCGTCAGCGGGCAGGGTGGGGGCGACGGTGGACCGGGGGAGGCCCTACGGGCCGGGCGGCGGCGGCGGGTCGAGGGGAAGGGACAGGCGGTGAGGTCGAAGGCGTCCAGGTGCTGACGCAAGGGCAGGAGGCCCCCGGACTCACGCGGCGGGGGAGGGTGGGAAAGTTAGTCGCTTACTAGAAACAGCGCCGCAGGGCCACGGTGCCGCGCGACCACGAGAGCCGGGGGGCACGCCCGCCCCTCGCCTTCCGGCTCAGCTCGTCCTCCAGGGCTTCGAGGTAGGCGTCGGTGCCGGGCTGGTCGAGGCGGCTGTCGGGGTTGCGGGAGATGTAGGCGGCGACCTTCCGCCGGTCCTGCACGCCGTCCAAGATCAGGACGCCGTGGGCCTGCCCGCCCAGGAGGTCACACCCCCCGCCGGGACCGGGCCGGGCGGCGCGCACCAGGGCGGCGTGTTCGGGGCGCAGGTGGGCGAGCGGGACCACCGGATGAGCGTGGGTGCCCCCGCATGGGCCGCGCTGAGTGGTAGCGGCGTAGGGCGTGCCGGGCAAGGTCAACTCCTCCAGGGCGCAGTCCACAACCGCGCGGGACAGTCCGGCCATCTCCTCGCCCTTCAGGGGCAGCTCGTCGAGGGCATCGAGGACCAGGGTCAGAAGGACAAGGGCACCGTGGGCCGCGTGCATCGCGTCGAGGTCCTGCCGCCGCGCCTCAGAGACCCGGCTGACGGGCGGCGGCCACCCGTCATGGGCGGCGAGGTGGGCGGCGAGGTGGGGGAGGCGGCGGGCCTGATCGGGCGTGAGGTTGAGGGGCTGGTGCTTGCGCCCACGCCGGGCCAGCTCGTCGCGGCGGCGGCCCTCGTGCAGGACGGCCCGCTGGCGCAGCACGTCGGATGGGTTGTGACGGGGCACGGCAACCTCACGCGGCCCCGCGTCCTAGAATCTCGGTGGTCATCGAAGTCCCCTTCCAGCAGAGCGCCGCGCGTGCCGTTCCAGGGCCGCGCGGCGCGTCCTCTGCTGGCAGGAGGATAGGGGCACTCCTCGCCACTTTTCGCCGTCTGGATTGATGTTTTTCCCGTTTCAGGTGAGGTTGGGAGGCGGGGGCGGCCCCCTGAAAGTGACGGCCCGCCGCAGAGGTTCGGGGGGTTGTTTGAACTCGGTTCAGACTTCGGGAGTCAGCCCGTGGAGGGCGACGGAGGCGGCGGCGCGCAGCTCGTCGTCCGCCAGCACGCCCGCCCCTTGCCATGAGTTGAGGGCAGCGGTCAGGGCGGCGCGGAGGGTGGCCGTGAGGTGATCGGCGGCCACGTCCACCAGGGCGACGGACGCGGCGCAGGCCGGGCACAGGGGTTCAGCGGGCAGGGGGGCGGCACCGGGAGAGCCGCAAGCGGCGCAGGACGCCGGGAGGAGGGGGGCGGGGGCGCTCATCGGGCGGCACACTAGCGCCTGTTTTTGCCGACCATAACGCACAATTATTGTGACGGACGGTTACATTCTCGGTCGGGGTGGGGCGGGGTCAGGGTGAGCGCAGCCGGGCGGCGAGGACCGCGCCAGGCGTGCGCCAGGGTGCCCCCTCCGCGAGATCGGCGGCGAGGCGGGAAATCTGCGCCCCAAGAGCCTGCAACCCACCCACGCGGCCCTCCATCTCGGCCCGCAGCGCCTCCCACAAGACGCGGCACCAGTACCGGCGGCGCTCCGGTTCTGCGAGGGCCGCACTCATCGCCGAGGCGAGCCGCCCGACCTCGCGGGCACGGTGGCGGGGATGAGCTGACCACAGGGCGGGGAGAGCGGCCACCACAGCCCGCAGGCCCGCCGGGGTCGAATTGTCGGGACTGGGTGGCAGCGGGGCGGCAAAGCCGTCAGGAACAGCGGCCCGAGCTTCTGCGGCTCTGTATCGATCCTCTGCTGAGGCCCCCTCAGCCTGTAGTCCCGACATTTCGGAAGCGGCACCCGTTCGTGCGTCCAGATCGGCGGCGAAGCCGG
>NZ_JAZHPF010000046.1 GCF_036543075.1 Deinococcus sp. YIM 134068 | reverse complement strand
CGGTGATGTTGCCCCTGGTTCGGGCGCGCCCTCCGGACGTAACGCTTGAACTCGGCGCTGTGGGTGGTGCGGTGGGTCATGAGGATGCCTCCTCTCTTCGAGGCTTAGCCCCTTCTCCGCCATACCGAGTTACCCTCACTTCCAGGGCCAAAACCAGCCCCACCCCCAGTACCACGGCGTCGGCAGGGCGCAGCACGTCTCGGCGGCCATGCCGCCAGAGCAGCACCGCCCCCAGCAGCAGGAACAGCAGGCCATGCCCGTGTCCCAGCAGCAGCAGGGCCGTCCCGGTCAGCACATCCACCCCCCATTCGCCAGCCGCAAGAACCGGCTCCACTCGGGCAGGCTCATTCCTGACCACTCCCAGGCATCACGCCTCGTGCGGCCTGATGACGACCACATCGCGGGGCGGGAAGATCAGCACCCGGTCGATGCGCGTCCCGTCCAGGTCCACCACCTCCAGCGTCCAGTCCTCCACCCCCGCCTGCGAGCCCACCTGCGGAAACTCCCCCAGGGCTTCGAGCACATACCCCGCCAGCGTGCTGAACTCCTCCCGGCCCTGGCGCGGCAGCGGCAGGGTGTCACGCAGGTCGTGCATCGGCACACTCCCGTCCACCAGGTAGGACCCGTCCTCCCGCCGCACGATCAGGTGCTCGTCCTCGGGGGTGTCCGCCCCCGCCAGTTCCGTCAGCAGGTCCGTGGACGTGAGCAGCCCGGACAGGGTTCCGTACTCGTCTACCGCGATGGCGAGCCGCCGGTGTCCCTCGCTCGTCAGCCGGGTGAGCACGTCCTCCGCCCAGGCGGTTTCCGGCATGTACACCACCGGGTGCAGCAGCTCGAGGAGCGCCTCGCCGGTCCGCGAGGCGCGCAGCACGTCCACCACGTTCAGTTGCCCCAGCACCTCGCCGCCCTCATCCACCGCCGGGTAGCGGTCGTGCGGGGCCGCCAGCACCTGATCGACCACCCGGCTCAGAGGCAAGGTGACGTTGATCGTCACCACGTCGTTCCAGGGAGTCATCAGCTCGCGGGCGCGGCGGTCGTTGAAGCGCAGCACCCGGTCGATGCGCTCGGTCTCACCTTCCTCTAAGCCGCCGCTCTCCGCCGCCTGGAGGGCCAGGGCACGCACGTCCTCCTCGGTGACCTTTTCCTGCGGTTCACCCCGGATGCCGATCACCCACAGCAGGCCCCGGGTGGTGGTCTCCAGCAGCCACACGACCGGACGGGCGACGAGGGAGAGCACCTGGAAGAACGGGGCCACCCGGGCGGCCAAGGCCTCCGGGTTGCGCAGGGCGATGCTCTTAGGAGCGAGTTCGCCCAGGACCAGGGAGAGGAAGGTGACCAGCAGGACGACGGCGATGGAGGCGGCGGTATCGGCGCGGTCTCCGAAGAGAGGACGCAGGAGGTCTTCGAGGGGTCCGGTGAGGCTGCCGCCGGCGAAGATGGCGCTGATTGTGCCGATGAGGGTGATCCCGATCTGGACGGTGGCGAGGAAGATGCCGGGGCGCTCGGCGAGGTCGAGGGCGCGGCGGGCACCACCGTGTCCGGCGGTGGCCTGGGCGTGCAGGCGGGACTTGCGCGCGGACATGACGCCCAGTTCGGACCCCGAGAAGAAGCCGTTGACGATCAGCAGCAGCACCAGGAGGCCGAACTCGACGAAGGGATTGCCCACCCAGGCAGTGTAAGTGAAGAGTCACAGCCATCCCCAGACCATGAGGAGAAGTTCGCCGTATGTTGAGATGTTGTTGGCGAATAGGCCGAACCTCACGGCGACGCGGCATGCTGAGACATGAGCCTGCATCCTCAGCCCATCGGCGAGATTCCCGAAGACACCGCTCGGATTGCTCGTGCGGCCTTCCGGAAGGGCAACACGATCATGCGGCTGCGTGACGAGTTCGGCACCCTCTACACCGACGCGGACTTCACCCACCTCTTTCCCACACGCGGCCAAAGTGCCCTGGCCCCCTGGCGGCTCGCCCTCGTCACGGTCTTTCAATTTTTGGAGAACCTGACGGACCGGCAGGCGGCGGACCAGGTGCGAGCCAGGATCGACTGGAAATATGCCCTTGGACTCGAACTGGCCGACGCTGGTTTCGATTTTAGTGTCCTGAGCGAGTTTCGGACACGCCTGGTGTAGGGCCAGGCCGAACACCTGCTGCTGGACAAGATGCTCACCCACTTCAAGGCGCAGGGTCTGGTGAAGGCCAAGGGCAAGCAGCGCACTGATTCGACCCACGTCCTGGCTCACGTCCGAGCCCTCAATCACCTCGAACTGGTCGCCGAGACGCTACGGGCCGCTTTGAATGAACTGGCGACTGAGGCACCCGAGTGGGTGCGCTGAATTGTTGAACCAGAGTGGTTTGAACGCTATGGACGGCCGGTGTTCGATTTTCGCTTGCCCAAGGGGCAAGCGGCCAGGGATGCCTACGCCACGACAGTCGGGAACGATGGCTTTCGTGTGCTGGCGGCTCTGGAAGCAGATGACGCGCCTACCACCCTGCGGGAGTTGCCGTGCGTCCAGACCTTGCGCTTGATCTGGACGCAACACTACGAGCGCCGAGACGGGAGTGCCCGCCTTCGGGACGGTCCGGAACTGCCGCCCTCTGCCGAACGGCCCATCTCACCCTACGAACGTGAGGCACGGGGCAGCACCAAACGGGGCTTCTGGTGGGTGGGTTACAAAGCCCACCTCACCGAAACCTGCGACGAACACGAGGTCCATCTCATCACCCAGGTACTGACGACGCCCGCGATGGTCCAGGATATCAGCTTCACCGCCGACATCCAGTCGGCCCTGGTTCACCAGGGCCTAGCCCCGCAACAACACCTGGTGGACTCGGGCTACGTGACCGCAGGCTTGTTCGCCGAGAGCTTGACACGCGGCATCGAGCTGATTGGTCCGCCACGTCCGAACACCAGTTGGCAGACCAAGGTCGAGGGTGCCTTCGATGACCGTGCCTTTTGCATCGACTGGGACGCGCGGCAGGTTACCTGCCCGCAGGGCCAGACCTCGTGGAGGTGGTACGACACGCCGGATCGGTGCAACCGCCCGGCCATTACTGTCCACTTCGACCCAAAAACTTGCATGGCTTGTCCCGTACGGTCTCGCTGTACGCGCGCCAAAAAGGGCGCGCGTGTCCTGAAACTTCACCCGCAGGAGACGCACGAGGCACTGCGTGCCGTTCAAACCGAGGGGCTGGGAAAGGTGTACAGCTTGCGCTCGGGGATCGAGGGGACCATCGCCCAGGGGACGCGCAGGTGCGGCTTACGCCGCGCCCGGTACCGCGGCTTGGTGAAAACTCATCTCCAGCATGTCGTGACGGCGGTCGCCCTGAATGCCGCTCGTGTCACCGCCTGGCTCGCTGACATTCCCCATGCCACAACGCCAACCTCTCGATTTCTGGCGCTCAAGGCCTAAATTCGCCAACAACATCTGGACATACCCCGAAAAAGTCAGCGGTACGCTGGCGAATGCCACGAGCAGAACCCAGGGAAGAAGCGGCCGAACTTCGCGGTCAAACTGGCGAAGCGAACTCCTTGCGTGAGGTGGTGCGGGAAACCGTCAAGCTGTGGCGCAAGCACCTGGAGTGACCCCACAAGCCCGGACCAGGAGGCAAGGCACTTCGCCTCGTCAGCTCGTAGGCTGACCGCACCGCGAAGGAGCCCGTATGCCCGGACGCACCCACAGCCGTGAGTTCAAGCTCAACATCGTGAATCAAGTCAACGGGGGTCAAAAGACGACTGCCCACCTTTGCCGGGAACACAGCCTCTCGCCCAGCTTGATTCACAGAGGCGCGCAAGGAGGTCGAAGCTCGTGGGGAAGTGGCCTTCACCGACGAGGTCAAAGCAGACCAGTCGCTGGAACAACGCAGTGCTAAATTGGAGCGGTTCTGCGGGCAGGTATCGTTGGAGAACACCATCCTGAAAAAGTCGCCCTGGACGTACCGCTCGAAACACGGCACTTTTAGGATCGAGGATGCGCGACTCGCGCCCAAAAGAGGTGTCGGTGCGTCGCCTGTGTGAGTTGCATGGGGTCAGCCGCTCGTGGTGCTACGAACAACAGGACCGGGAGGAGCCAGACGCCGATCAAGTTCTGTTTAAGGACACCCTCAGCCGTGGTGGTGGAGTTCAGCGGGTACAGGTATCGGCGCGTGATGCGGGACCGCCGCTTGTTGTGCCGACCCAAGCGTCGCTACCGAGCGACGACAGATTCCCGTCACAACGAGACACGCTTTCCCAATCTGCTGCCCGAGGTCGTCCCCGTGCGACCGGATCAGGTGTGGCAGGCCGATCTGACCTACGTGCGGGTCTAGCAGGGCAACACCACCCTAGCCTGCGTGCTGGACGGCTTCACCCGCGAGGTGGTGGGGTGGTCCATGTCGAAGTTCCTGGACGCGGAACTGCCCCTGGCGGCGCTCAACAATGCGCTGCAAGCGCGTTGTCCTACCCCAGGGCTGCTCCACCACTCGGACCAGGGCGTGCAATACGCCGGCTGGGTCTATGTCGACCGCCTGCGATCAGCGGGCATCACCCCGAGCATGTCGAGAACGGGCGATCCGTATGACAACGCCGAGATGGAAAGTTTTGACAAGACCCTGAAGACTGAGGAGGTCGACCTGCAAGAGTACGCCGATCTGGAGGATGCCCGACAGCACATCGATTTCTTTATTGCGGACCTCTACAACCGCCGCCGTCTTCACTCCAGTTTGGCATACGTCCCACCTGCCGAGTTCGCCGCCCGATACACTGCTGCCCAGACGTGACTTGCCCGGCGGTCCGCCCGATTGGGTCCACTCCAAACCACCGCTTGGCTTGCGCTCGCACTATGTCCTCGGGTGGGAAGTCATGCGGGAGATCATCCCATTGCGCCCCGGTACGGCTCATCCAAAATAGAGCGTTCAACACCTCGCGGAGTGGGTACTTGCGTTGCGGCGCGTCCTCAGGTATCAGAGCCAGGTACGGCAGCAGGAAGTGGTAGGTCTCGTCATCGACATCACTGGGGTAAGCGCGGCGGTTCACCCATTTATTCTGCCGAGAGCAGAGCTATCCCGGTTGATTTGGGCAACCTGCTCCCTAGCCTCTAGCTGTACTTCGGGGATATTCAGGGAGGGGACGGAGAGGCCAGCATCCGAGATGCTGGTCTCTGTGCTATGGCTCGTCCTCTTCCTCGCTGGACCCGACACTTCCCCACTTGGTTTGCGCCCTTCCTGA
>NZ_JAZHPF010000045.1 GCF_036543075.1 Deinococcus sp. YIM 134068 | reverse complement strand
CACCCCGCTTGATTGCCCGCCGCCCTCACTGGGCGGTTTTTTGTTGTCTCACTGCGCGGTCTGCATAGGCTTGACCCGGAGTGGATTTGACGCTAGGTTAGAGAAATCAAGGCGGCCTCCGGGTCGCCTTCTTCTTTAGCTTCTGCCTGCCCCGGGCTCCGGTTCGTCGAGCTGGTGTGGGTGGCCCTCCACATCAGGAATCAACACGGGGGGGAGAGGGGAACGCACGCCCTCCCCCCCCGTGTTGATGGCCGCTTTTCAGGGGCTTCCACACGCGCTCCTTGGCCTTCTGTAGATGCCGCTACAGCACGCAAAGATGCACGCTTCCCACACGCAAAAACTTCGCTTCCAACCGCGCTTATTTTCGCCTTCCAACACCTTACTAAGCTGGCGCAGAGCTTAGTAAGGCAAAAGGCCGTCTGGGCGCGAGAAAAGTAGCTACCGTACTCTTACTCTTATCCTGCCTTACGCAGGCCACCACCCCAAACGGCCACTTCCACCACCACTCCCCAGATGCCTTTGCGAGGGCGAACGCGAGCGGTGAGTAGCCGCCCAGTTGACGCCTCCTTCGGCGGTTCTCTCGGGCGTTTGATGCGACGAAAGAAGCGCCAAGAACACCTTGTCCAGGTATGGCCCACTTGGACAAGGTGGGAGGCGCTTCCAGACGACGGAATCTCGCACCGTGTCCTTGTCCTTATCCTGCCTTACACCACCACCCACCCCAAACGCCCCTTCCCACCACCTCTTTTGACCTCGCCGGAGCCCTCGCCCCTTGCCCTGCCTCACCGCTTCAGAACCCACCCTGAACTCTGGTCCGTTCGCCTCTCCCGACCGGCTGACTTAGCACCCCTTCCTCCTCACGTCCACCGCAGTCCGGGAGGGGTCGCCTGGTGCCTTCCCAGGCGGGCCGTCACGGGCGAGGATGGACCTTCCTACCCGGTGCAGTGAGGTCGCGGTGCTCGGCCCCTAACGCCGCTTCTTTTTCTTGGCTTCCTCCCGCTGCACGGCCATTCGCTCTCTTGCCGCCTGCTGCTGGGGTGTGGGGAACAACTTGCGCTTGTTCTGCCGCTCGCACTCCACGAAGAGGTGGGGGTGCGTCTGGGCAATCGTCTGGTAGATGCGCTCGTCGAGCCGCCTGCGTCCCTCTGCCGCCCCAGGCTGCTTGTGCAAACCGTCGTACAGCTCCCGGTAGCCGGGAACGCTGTAGCGCAGGAAGTTGACGCTGATGAAGTTCAGAAACCACTCGTCGCGCTCAGGGGTCGCCCGCTCACGCTCGGCGCCCTGCGCTTCCGCCCAGGCGTTGTAGTTCTGACAGGCTTGCCGAATCAGTTCGTCCGCCTCTAGGTTGGGCAAGACGATCTCCAGCCCTTCCACCTGGCTCGTGGTGCGGGCAAGACGGGCCTCCTTGGCTTTTGCCCCTGCCTTTGCCCCAGCCTCCTTGCGCTTCTCGCTCTGGTCGAGCAGCTCGAAGAAGGCGTCGGTACGCTCGACCTCCTCCACCCGGGAGAGCAGGTACAGGTGCATGTCCGCGTGATGGGGGTAGCGCGTGTTCGGGCGGCGTTCGTCCGCTTCGCCGAGCAGCTCGCGGACCATCTTGTCGGTCCAGCCACGCGCCTTGAGGCCCGCCTTGGTCAACGTCCTGGGCCGGGGGTCTGGTTGGCCCGGCGGATAGTCCTGGTCAGTCCCGTGTTCCCACATACGCTTAGGGTAGCCGCGCCCGCCGCAGCATTCGACCAACCACAGGGCGGGACCAGTGCTGTTCCGGCACTGACCACCGGGGGAGGGAGGAGGCGAGGACAAGGCTTTGACCTTGTGATAATTCGGGTTAGCGAGAGACCAGCACGCCCCCGAAGAGGCTCGCCCGGGTCAGTCCGACTCGGAGACAGCGAAGGTGATCGAATAGATGCCCTCACTGTCAGGCTTGGTGAACTCTAGCTTGGTTGGGCGGATGTTCTCCTTATTGACCAGGAGAGCCACAGCGTCGAAGGGCTGATCAATGCTGAGCGGTGGATAGTCCATTGTAAGTGTCTCGCCAGCCTCAAGCCGACGAATGAAGTCTCGGAATTCTTTCGGAGACAGATGGACAGTGAAGGTCTGGGCCTTGGGGCTCTTCAAGCTCTCGAACGTACCATCAAGCCCGCCCTCAACCTGCAACGATGCGATCCGCTTCGTAGGGAAGTCCATGCCCGAGAGCTTACCCGGTAGGGGCACACAGCGGGCACACATTCGAGCACGGGTTAGGTGTGACCTGACTTATCCAGTGAGGGTCAGAGTGAAGCCATTACGCCCTCACTGTGACGGCATCCCTGACCGAGTAAGGGCGGGTAGTGAGGGATGCTCTCGGTGGCGGCAGTTAGCACAACCCTTCCGGCAGGCTCGGCGGCCTCCGAAATTACTGCCGTTTAGGCGGCTAAGCGGACGTATCGCCTCCCAATCGCCGCAGGTCTCCCCGGTCGAGGAGGCCTTGCACGCTGTCCCCCCTCACGCTCCGCTCCAGCTCGCCGGGCTGGGTCAGACGCCAGGCACTACCCGGCGCACGGCTCAGGGTCGCGCCCCGCCTCAAGGCCTCTACGAGCTGCGCTTGGTAGGGCGTGAGCGGGCCGCTGACCTCCCCGAACACGGCCCGGTCCTGCTCCTGTGGGCTGGGCGGCGGGAGGGCGGGCAGGGTGGCCGCCTGCTTCCCCTCGGTGGCCCTGGCCCGCTCCTCGATCACCTGGGCCAACATCTCCGACCGGCTCAAGCCTGCGGCGGTCGCCCAAGCGTCGAGCTGCGCTTTGAGGTTTGGCGGGAGGGTAACGGTAAACCGCTCATACTTCTTTTCTACTCGATGACCTCGGCCTCCACGGTGCTTGTCTCCCACAACTTAAAACCTATCATACCGGTTTATGGAATCTGCTTATATCGCCTGCTTGATGGAATATCATTAGGTTGGGAAACTTATATTCTAGGGGGCAGAGAGAATGAAGCATATCAATCCTCCTTTTTCCGAGAAACTCAAATTGAACAATAAAGATAGGAGATTATTCTATGATATACCTGAACAGATGCAGAATGTACTGCTCACAATTATAAATGATGGAGATAAAATATACATAAATGATGATGAGACCAAGCATGCAAGAGTGTGCAAGCAAGCACTTATAAAAATATATCAGGATTTTAGGACTGTCAAAACAGTATTGCGGGATGGATATCAAACTCAAGCAGCCACTATTGCTTCTTCAATGCTTGAGACAGTTTACTTCATATCATACATAGGTTTCAAGCCTGAGAAGGTAGATGAGTGGTTGGCCCACGATGAACACAAGTGGAGTGATGGTTTTAATAACTGGATGAAAGCTACACTCGCTCATTTACAGAAGAGTGGAGAAATTACGAAAGAATTAAGGGAGAAATGGGAAAATATGGAATGGGAAACTTACTCGATACTATGTGCTTCTAAACATAGCAATGGTTTCCCAATAAGAAAAACAAATGTCGTTATGGAAGAAGAGGGAAAACCTCATTTAGTGAGTGAGCCTCGTTATACTATTTTTAGCAGATCGGAATGCTCTCACATTATGTCAACTGCAACTAGGATAGCTGGTCAAGGTGTTAGTGCTTACTTGAGAGCGATACACCCAGAAAGAACTTATAAGGCGTCTACAATAGCGAGAGAGTTAGGAAAAGAGTCACTTAGAATTGGATTGGAAATAAGTGCAGAATCGTCGAGCCTTTTGGAGCAAGAAAAGACGGGAATAACGACCCCAAAAACAGAGGACTTGTTTCGGAAGACTGAAGCGAAATAGCAACGCTTTAAGGGTAGCGAGGAGACTTCGGGCCTTTTGGTAACGCGGCTTACCAGGGGAGGACTCCCCTCAGGACATGTTGGAGGCCCCTTCCTGGCCCTCCTGTGCGGTCGTTTTTCGAGAGGGTCACGCCTGCACGGCTGAGGGGTAGCGTAGGCGGGCGGCGAGCAGGGCGGCAGGGTTCCGCAACCCTCCCCACTCGCGGCGGTCGGCATCGAGGCGGGCGAGCTGGGCGGCGAGCTGCTGCAACCCGGCGCGGCCTTCGACGCTGGCCGCGTAAGCGTCCCAGATCAGGCGGCAGTACCACCGGCGGCTGTGCTGGTCGCGGAGCTGGCGGGCGAGCGTGGCGCCCAGCATTCCGACCAGGGCGGCCCGCTTGGTGGGGTGGGCGTCGAGCACGAGCGGGAGGGCGTACACCACGTCCTGAACGGTCCTCGGCTCGGCGGGCGGGAAAATGCCCGGGTCATCTTCTAACGGGTTTTTGTGTGTTCCTGGAGTAACGGCCCAGTCTTTTAGAACTTGCAACCACGCCCCCCCGTGAGTGGGGGAAGTTGACCCGGGCATATTTTTCTGGCTCTCCTGGCGCGCTTTCTCTTGCTCCTGTTCCTCCTGCTTCTGGGCCGCTTTGAGGATCGCCCAGGCGGTCCGCCCCGCCTTGCGGTCGGCGTCGAGGTCGCGCCAGTGGTGGGCGAGATCGTCATAGCTCAGGTGGGCTCGGTGACCGCCCTGAAGACGCACGGCGTAGAGCATCCCGTCCACCGCCGTCACCGTCTCGCCGTCCTGGGTCATGTTCGAGAAGTGGGGGCGGCTGTGGCAGTACCCCAGGGCCTCTAACTGGTCGGTCCACCGCCGTACGGTCTTCACGTTCACCTTGAGGGCCTTGGCGAGCAGCTCCTGGCTCATGTGAAAGACGACCTGGCTGGGCGTCACCCGGTAGCCCCGGGCCTTCAAGACGTAACGGGCGAGCAGGTCGAACAGGCGGGCCAGTCTCCCGGCCCCCTCCGTCCCCGCTCCCCGGCCCCGCTTCGGGCGCAACCCGGCGAGGTCGAGCAGCTCCTCCAACTTGGGGACGCTCGGCCCCTGCTCCCGCTGGGGCTGACGGTCCTGCACCTGGCGGACGTGGACCTGGCGGCGCACCACCACCCGCGCCGACGCGCTGTAAGCCTCCCTGACGCTCTCCGGGAACTCTTGGGGGGAACAGGTCGCCTCGGCCTCGCGGCGGGCCTTCTCGTGGCTCCTGCGGCGCTCCTCGCGGTTGGCCTGAAGGTCGTCGCCGATCTCCTGCACCGTCCGCACTCGGGGAAGATCGGTGCCCAGCGCCGTGCCGTGGTCCGCTGCGGGGAGGGCGCCCGCACCCTCCCCCGGCGCGGCGCTGGGCTTGGCGGCGAGGGCGGCACGGGCCATCTCTAAATAGCGGGAGGTCTTGCGCTCCTGGCGCTGCTGGTGCGTTTCGGCGGTGCTCACGTGGGCCGCCACGGCGACGGTAGACAAACGGGTGTGCAAGGTAAGCCCCTTTGCACCCGTACCTCCAGTGCGTACACTGAAAGTCCAGGTGGACGCCTGGCTGTTTTGAACGTCGCCTTTCTCTTAGCGGGGATATGGGCGACGTTCGCTTTTGGCCGTGGGGCGTCTGAGGTGAGCTTACACGTTGCGAGGAGGAGAGGAAGCCAGATGGGCCGCTCCTCCCTTTTTGTTGGCACTTTGTTGGATCAACACGGGGGGGGAGGCACGCGCACTCCCACCCGTGTTGATCTGCAAATGTCGCCCTGGACGATGAATTTCGTTTTCGGAGTATACTGGGGCTGCTCAGTGATGGGCGGGCAGCATGACAGCGGTGGTAAGCGCTTCGGGCGTCACGTCAGCCCACGACCTCCCCTCTCACCAGGAAAGGAAGTGGCCGGACGCCTGTAGCGAGGTCGTCCGGCCCGGTACTGCTATGGTCCGACATAAGCATACCAGAAAGCGCCGCCCAGACCGCAGGAAAGCCAGGAAGCAACCCAAGCGGGTGACACCGTGGAAGGAGCTGATCGGCCTCGCCTCGCTGCTTTGGAGCGTCTTCCGGTTCTTTTGGGAGCATGGTCATCGGGGCAGCCCCTAAGCTGCTCTGAACTGGGTCTAAGCCCTTCGCACCCCGCTTGATTGCCCGCCGCCCTCACTGGGCGGTTTTTTGTTGTCTCACTGCGCGGTCTGCATAGGCTTGACCCGGAGTGGATTTGACGCTAGGTTAGAGAAATCAAGGCGGCCTCCGGGTCGC
>NZ_JAZHPF010000044.1 GCF_036543075.1 Deinococcus sp. YIM 134068 | reverse complement strand
CCGCCGATACGCTGTTCAAGGTGCTGCTCTACGACCGCCTCGGATTCTCGCGCGACATCGGCGGCACGGCCTACCGTTGGGACGACTTGCACGGCTACCTCTTCCAGTCCGATGACTTCGGTATCCATGTGGACGTGACGACCCTTGCGCCGGAAGGGAAGTCATGGGCCGACGCCGTGAGTTGGGTGCTTGACGCGCCGTTCTTCCACGAGTTCTTCATGGAGAACCTGACCGAGGCCGAGGCAGAGCGGACCTTGCGAAACGGTGGAGTGCGCGACGTGGGCCGCGTCTCACAGGTGCGGCGGAAGGCGGCAAAGAGGAAGCTCAAGGGAGGCCGTCAGGAAACCTTCGTGCTGCGTCCGTCGCCCTTCCCGACGTATGACCCGCAGCGGGGCGGATACAACGGGGCCGCGTGGGACGGCCTTCCCATCGTCGAATCCTTGCCGACGGGGAACACGAGTCATGACCTGAGACGTTCGGACGCTGACCTGTATTCGTTGTACTCGGTCGATCTGGTCAATCAGCAAGGAACGCAGGTGGACCGCTCCGGGGAGGCCAACGCCGAAGCCCAGGTCATCGGGGACGCGGAGGCATACAACCGCCGGGTTGGATACAGCGCCCTTGACCCGACGAGCAAGCGGGCAGAGGTCCGTTACCAGGGCGGCGGACAGGTCTACGGGCAGTCATTGGACCGGGCCGAACTCGCGCGGCGGCTCGCGTGGCAGGTGTTTTCATGGAGTCAGTTCAATGACCGCTTCTACGCCGGGACGATCACCGGGCCGCTGGACCTGCGGGCGCAGCTCGGGGTGCGCTACCTCGACGAGGGCCGGATGTACTACGTGGAGGGCTACCAGCACACCATCGGGGCCGACGGCAGCGCGGGGACGGAATGGACGGTCTCCCGTGGGCTGAGCGCCGCCGCCTACGGGGTGACGAAAGCCGCTCACCCACACAACCTCCACGGGCGCACCGGGCAAACTGACCAGACCGAAGCTGAGCAAGGGCTGTATGCCGCGTACCTCGGTCGGCAGCGTCCGGGCGAGAAGTACGCACCCGTGATCGGCAACGCGACTTCCGGCATTGGTCAGGAGCACGGGCGGTAGGACTTCTCGGCGCCTGTCACTCCCGCGATTCGTTGGCCTGCCGACGCTCTCTGCGCAGTTGCTCCCGGTCTTCAAGCCAGAAGTCGGGGCCTGAACTTCTACACCAGATGGACCTATAGCCGTTATCTAGCTTAGCCATTGCTTCCACAACAAAAGAGTCATCATCCATATACATCGTTATGCCAACGCCGCGCGGGAAAGTCACAGATTCTAAGTTGTCATACCTGGCATCGGCTTCCATCTCGCACATTTTTTGCATGTAGCCGTATCTACGTTGGTCCATGTCAACATCTATGATCTCCGCTGAGCCGAACGGCCTCACTTCCCCTCGCTCTTCTC
The DNA here is from genome assembly GCF_036543075.1 of Deinococcus sp. YIM 134068. NCBI lineage: Bacteria > Thermotogati > Deinococcota > Deinococci > Deinococcales > Deinococcaceae > Deinococcus > Deinococcus lichenicola. Next base: position 5,101 of record NZ_JAZHPF010000044.1, on the reverse strand, counting down.
CCTTCTCTTTCGGCGCACAAGATGGAGCAATTAAGACAAGCAGCAGGGCAAGGTGTCTCACGCCGCCACCGTACACCCGGCGCGCGGGTGGGGTTGCCGCACATCGGGGCGGGGCTGAATCGGGGGCCGGGACGCCCTGTGCTGGATTCACACTAATGTTTATTGGTTTCAGTTTGGCGGCGTCACACGGTCAGCCTCCACCGTGAAACACGGTGATAGCCTGCCGGAATGGGAGAGGGCAACCCGACCGCAAGACGGAGACGTGGGCCGGGACGCCCCGTGCTGGAGAATCTGCGAAACGCGGGGCCGCCGCTCGGGGAAGGGGAGAAGAGTCAGACTCACCGCATCCGGGCCGCCGACGACCTACACGAGTGGTTTGGGGCAATGACGGCAGAGCAGCGGGGCCACGTCATCGCCCGCGCGAAAGCCGCTCAGGAGGCCGTGAAGGGGTCGGCGGAGGGCGCGCAGGCCCAGGAGCCGGAGACGGCGCCGGAAGTCACCGTGCAGCTCGTGGAGGCCGTCACGCTGGGGACGTTGCCGCCGCGAGACGTGGAACCCAAGCCGCACCATGCGCCGATCCTCAAGGCCCTACGCGACGGGGGAACCCTGACCCGCGCGCCGGGTGAAGTGTGGCGGCTCGTCGGCGGGGGCGAGCAGGGCCGCACGATCAAGGCGGAGACGGTGCGGGTGATGCTGCGGGACGGTTGGCTTTCCCGCGCCGACCCCATACCGCTCAAGGTCCAGGCCGACGACGACCAGGGCGAGGCCGAGGATATGCAGCACATCGGCGCGCGGGTGTCGTAAGCTCTTGGTGCAGACCTACGGAAAAGCGAACGCCGACCACTCCCGCGAAGAAGAATCGGCGTTCAAGCACCAGGGGGCTGCCCTGAATTCGTAGTGTACGCGCTACGAACCCAGGGAAAAAGGGGCTTTCTTGACCTCTCCCAGACTTGCCGCCGCACTCGCACGCGCACGCGCCGCCATCACCGGAAGCACCCTCACCCACTCTGACGACCAGGGCGAGGCCGCCGATGCGCCGACGCCTCCACAACCCTCACCCGTGCAGCTCGTCCGCGAGCAACCCTGCCAACGCCCGCAGGAGGCACCCAAGCCGCTCGTGTTCCCTTCCGCCGTAGAGGTCATCGCGGGGCGGAAGCTATCGAGGGGGGCCGTGCGCCTGTTCCTGTGCCTGCGCCGAGTCGCGCAGGATGTGGCGCGGGCGAGGGGGTACAGGTTCGTACCCGATCAAGTCACCTTCCACCTTCCCGCCGTCAGTCTCGCGGGATTGCTCGAATACCACGCTGACCATGTGGCGAGGTTGGGCCGCGAGCTGGAGCGGGCCGGGTTGCTGGACTGCGGCGGCCACGCTCAGACCGTCATGGGGCGGAACATGTGGGACGGGACGTTGTGGGCCGTGAAGATGCGCCAGGAGGCCGACGCGCCGCGCATCCGGGCGGAGGAATGGCGTCACGAGTGGAGGCCGGGATTTGCCGCCGACGTGGAGGGGAAAAGAGGTGCGGCGGCGGAAATGTCGGCTCTAAATGCTGAAGGGGCTTCGGTGGAGGAGAAATACAGGGCCGTCAAGGCTCGGGCCGTTGTTCCCGACGGTGTTTATCCACCCGTTGCGCCCACTCCCGACAAAGCGACTCCGGCAGGTTTGCGGGCCGTGGTCGAAGCCTTGCCGGGGTTGTGGTCGGCGCACCCTCGCCACCGTGCGCGGGAGGTGGGCAAACTCGCGTCGGCCATGTCGCACGCGCTGAGCGAACCGGAGCGGCGGCGCTACTGGTGCAAGGTGTTGTGGGAGGCGTTCAGGGCCGAAATTGAGGGCCGTGCGGGTGGATTGAGTGCGCTCGGGGCGCAGATTTCCCGCCTTGCCGCCGATCTTGCCGAGGATGCGCCGTGGAGGAACGCCGGGGCCGTCCTCGCGGGGAGGTTGAAGGGGGCGACGTGCTGACGGGTGCGGATGCCATGCGGCGGCTGTTGGAGTTGGCCGACGACCGCACGACGATCAGGGGCGAGGGCGACACCGTGGCCGTCTACGTGTCGGACGGGGACAAGAGACGCCGAATCACTCTCACCGTGGGGCCGAATGACCTCACGCCGATCTACCCGCCGCCACCCACCGATCTTTCGGAAGACGAGGCCCGTGAGCAGGGGTTGGAACTCTACTTCTCGCGGGAATGGATGCTGTGGCAGCTCGTCCGGCACAAAACCGTTGAGGGGGTCGCCGCCGCGTCGGGGTATGAGGTCGAGGCCCTGAAGCACTACCGCGCCGCGCACGGCATCGGGAGCGCAACGGAAGAGATCATCCGCACCGAATGGAGCAGCGGGAAGTATGGCAGACAGTCCGACCTCGCGGACGCGCTGAACATCTCCCGCGCACGGGTCTCACGCATCGTCGGGGACGCTCGTGATGTGGCTTTGGGCCTGCGGATAGGTGAACTCATCGCGGAGGGCCAGAGCAACAACAACATCGCGGACATCGTGACCCACGAGGGCAGCCGCAAGACCCGCCAAAGGTTGATCGACCTCATCCGCAAGACCCGGCTGCGCTCAGGGAACCCGTAGAAGTGGGCGGTAGCGACTCCCAGCCGTCCAACATAAACAGGACTCCCAGCGCCCGGAGTGCCCGGAACAGGTACGGGGTAAACGGGGGTGCAAAAGAGTCCGAAAACGCCGCACCCCGCGGGGTGGAGATGAGAACGGCTCAGGATCGGCTCGGCACACAACGCCGAACCTCAGAGGGCTGAGGGGCCGCAAGACCGACTGAGACGGGGTTGCGGCCCTGAATGCGGAGGAAGTTGACGACAGGCTCGGGTCGGTGAAAAGCGCACCGACCCTCGGGGCCGACGGGCGGAGACATTTGAATGGCCTTCAACGCCCACCCAGAGGGGATTGAAGGCCATTCGTGGTGTGCGAAATCGCGGTATAGATACTACAGAGGCTTCCCGACCCTCCACCGGTAGCCCGGACGCCAGATCATGCGCGCGTTCTGCGATTTCCCGCCGTTGGAAAGCATGGATTGGGCGATTTGGTCGAAGAGGGCAAGTTGCCGGGGGTCTCTGTTCTCGGGGGCCAGCCTCGCCGCCGCGTGCGGGAAGTGGCACATGTAGCCGCCGACCCGCTGAAGGTCTTCATCCGTGTCCCCGATCAGGACAAGGTGCGTGCGTGCGTCGATTTCCACCCCGCCGCCCCTCCCAACGGGGGCCGCCAAGACGCACTTCTGAAGCTCTTTGGACAGGGCTTCGAAAGGGATGCCTGTGTGGGAGTGGGCTGCGCCGTCGGCGTCCCAGTGAGGCGCGCAGATGATGTCGGGACCGACCTTGCGAGCGTGACGGCCCATCCAAGCCGCGACTTCCTTCTTGCTCACTGCCTCCAACCTCGCGCGGTCTTCGGGGTCAGTCACGTTGCCGCCGTTCATCGACGGATGACGAAGACGCACCCACACCAGCCGCCCACGCTTCCGTCGCATCTTTCGTAGGCATTCAATGGTCGGCTCAGCGGGCCTTTTCTCCAGTCGCAGCCGCCAGCCAAGCTCAAGCACCGCCGCAAGAAAGGTGTACTCACTCCGCTCATCGGGAGTCAGGACAAGTGCTTGCTGTACCTGCCAGCGCCGGGGGGGGAGGGTGCGCCGTATCTCGTGAGTCTCCGCCCGCTCATGAAGTAGCAGGACGCCTTGCCGGGGAGCTTTCCGAATCGTCCGCCCAGGCCGAAAGATGGCAAGACGGGCCGACGAACCGGAGACAGAAGCACCACCGCTTTCCCCAGGGTTTGAGGAGCGGAGTTGGTAGCAAAGGCGGTAGTAGTCGGTGAAGTCCCCGCACTCGCTCGCCTCCGTACGGGCAAGCTCCAGGGCGTCCCGCTCGTCACGGGTGAGCCTAGAGGCCGGGTGTCCCGCGAGGTCCGCGAGGCCGTCATCCTCCAGGGTGAAGGGGTCAGAATATGCGCCGCTGTCGGCGTTTTCTTGATCCTGAGACCCTTGCCAGTCCCAGGCGTCTGATAGATTTAAGTTGTCCATAGGAACCCACGCGCCACGCCCGCTGCCTTCTTGCCGAGGTCAGCGGGCGTAACCCTTATGCGCGGCGGGCCTCCAGAAAACGGGAGATGTCGGCGGGGTCGAAGCGCAGGTTGTGGCCTACGCGGAACGCCGGGAGCAGGCCGGACTTCACGAGACGCCGCACGGTCTGGGGGTGGACGTTGAGGCGGGCCGCTGTTGCAGTAGTGGTCAGCATGTCGGACAGCGTGAGGGACGCATCGGGAATCGCCGGAACCCGATGCTTCCAGTTGCTCACATGGATTGACGAGGCCGAATTGCCGAACGTCTCGCCTCACAGGTCCAGTAGGCGAGGGGGCGCGTGAGCGTTCATGCCTTCCCCCCCGCGCCCATGCCTACTGGGGCGCATACGTTCGCAAGCATGAGCATGGGTTCCTCAGAGCACGTCGGCGCGCGGGTCACGGTGTTTCGCCTGTACGGGGAGCCGCTGACCTTCGGAATGGGAAGCGAGTATGGAGAAGTTCTGTCCCTGTCATGGGGGCGGCAACTCGGGCAAGGGAGCCGGGGGCTAGCCGGACGGCTCGTTTTCGTTCTCTCGGGACGGGTCGGCGGGCAGGTCGGGACGCCATGGAGTGAGGTCATCTCCCCACGCGACTACATTGAGGTGGAGATCAATGTCTCGCGTTCACAAGCCGCCGACCCGCTCGGGTGGGGCAGTACGGACGGCTGGGAAACACGCTTCACAGGCTTCGTGAATGAGATAACCGCGCCCACGCTCACGCCGGATGGGGAGCAACTGACGACCGTTGTTTGCTCCGATCAGATGGGCGTGTTGGCCCAGCAGCACTATGCCTACTGGCGGAATGTCGGGGCCGTCTTCCGGGGCAACCTCCCAAACGAAGGCATCATTGCAACCCTCGGGGCGTTGGCAGAGAAGGGGTACGACCGCTTCGACCTTGAGGCAAACTCCATCGCGGGGGCCGCCGATACGCTGTTCAAGGTGCTGCTCTACGACCGCCTCGGATTCTCGCGCGACATCGGCGGCACGGCCTACCGTTGGGACGACTTGCACGGCTACCTCTTCCAGTCCGATGACTTCGGTATCCA
>NZ_JAZHPF010000043.1 GCF_036543075.1 Deinococcus sp. YIM 134068 | reverse complement strand
TAACCCCTGGGTGCCTGCCCAGCACGTCACCGCGTCCGCCTGGACGACCGACCCTCACCGCAAGGTGGGGGTTTCTCCTATGGGTGCCCCTGTGCCCGGCTCATCCTCGATTCTTGGTTGTGGCGGGAGGTCGTGCCAGGTCTGGCCGCCGTCGAGGGAGTAAGCGAGTTCCTTCGGAAAGAGCGAGTTGTAGAAAACACTTCCGCCCTTCCGTATTCGTTCAACCAGCAGTTCACAGCGGATGTGAGTTGGGGTGCTCGGTGGTTCGTCCAGGTCGTGGAATTCGAAGATGGAGACCATCGCCTCTTCCCAGTCTTCGGTATCAGGACCGTACAGTTCGACGGCATGTCGAATGCCTCGTTCGTCGTCCTCGTCTACGGGCAGAGGGCCGAGGTGTTGAATCTGAGGGCCGGGAGCCACGGTGAACGTGTACGTGTTCCGCCGCAGCATGTGCCCCAGTTCCTGCCGCCGCTTCGCCTCGCCCATGTCTTTCAGGGTAGCGGCCCATAGATCAAGTAGGGTAGATCGGCGCTCAACTTCGCATGGGGCAGCGCCCGAGCGTGTAAGCTCTCCTCAGACGCCTCACGGCAAAAGCGAACGTCGCCCAAATCCCCGCTAAGAGAAAGGCGACGTTCAAGCAGCCAGGCGTCCACCTGGACCTTCAGTGTACGCACTGAGGGCACGGGTGCAAAGGGGCTTACCTTGCACACCCACTTGTCTGCCGCCCACGACACGGCCCGCCCATCCACCAGCACCTCCCACCAGGACCGTACGAGCCGCTACTTGGATATGGCCCGCGCCGCGATGAGCGCCAGGGCCAACGCCACGACGGGGGACGGTGCGAGCGTGGCGGACCAAGGCGCGGCGCTGGGCACCGACCTTCCCCGAGTACGGACGGTGCAAGAGATGACCGCCGAGCTTCGGGCCAACCGCGAGGAGCGACGCAGGAGCCACGAGCAGACCCGCCGCGAGGCCGAGGCGACCTATGCCCCCCACGAGTTCTCGCAGAGCGTCAGGGACGCTTACAGCGCCTCGGCGCGAGTGATGGTGCGCCCGGTGCAGGGGCCGCGACCGGAGCCGGTGCCCGAGGTGCTCGACCTGGCTGAACTGCTCGACCTGGCCGAGTTGCGCCCCAAGCGGGGACGGGGGGCTGGGACGGAGGGACCCGGCAGGCTGGCCCGCTTGCTTCACGAGCTGGCCCGCCACGTCTTCAAGACCAAGGGCTACCGGCTCACCCCTGGGCAGATCGTCTTCCACACCTCCCAGGAGCTACTGGCCGAGGCCCTGGGCGTGGACGTGGCGACGGTGCGTCGCTGGACGCGGCAGCTCGAAGCACGGGCGTACTGCGACAGCCGCCCGCACTTCTCGGACATGACCCGCAACGGGGAGACCGTGGCCGCCGTGGACGGCACCCTGTACGCCGTGCGCCTGGTGCCCGGCTACCGCGCCCGCCTGGGCTATGACGACCTCTCCCACCAATGGCGCGACCTCGACGCCGACCGCAAGGCCGGGCGCACCGCCTGGGCGCTCCTGAAGGCCGTGAGAGCCGAGAAGGAGAAAGCCCGCCAGGAGGGCAAAAAGAAATTGCGCGGGTCAACTTCCCCCACAGAGCGGGGGGCGTGGGTGCATGTATTAAAAAATTGGGCCGTTACCCCAGGAACAGACGAAGACCCGTTAAATAATGACCCGCGCAATTTTCCGCTCGAAGAGGCGAAGACCGTGCAGGACGTGGTGTACGCCCTACCCGTGGTGCTCGACGCTCACCCCACCAAGCGGGCCGCCCTGGTCGGGATGCTGGGGGCCGTGCTGGCCCGCCAGCTCCGCGACCAGCACTCCCGGCGCTGGTACTGCCGCCTGATCTGGGACGCCTACCACGCCAACGTCGAAGGCCGCCAAGGTTTGCAGCAGCTCGCGGCCCAACTCGCCCGCCTCGATGCCGACCGCCGCGAGTGGGGAGGTTTGCGGAACCCTGCCGCCCTGCTCGCCGCTCGCCTGCGCTACCCCTCAGCCGTCCAGGCGTGACCCTCTGAAAAGTGACCGCGTAGGAGGGTCAGGAAGGGGCCTTTAAAAGTTGCCGAGGGGTAGCCCTCCCCCGGTAAGCCGCGTTACCAGAAGGCCCAAAACTCTCCCCCTAACCCCGGCTACAGTTAGGAGAGAGCAGGCGGGCAGCCAAGCTCAGCAGCGACCGACTAGGACCATGAGGAAGACCCGCCATCCTAACCTATCTCAAGGAGTGAAGATGACAGAAGCATCCGAAGAGCAGCACGGTGTAAATGAAAATTTTGTTGATAATGATCAGGAAAATGATAATCAAAGTGGCTACGATACAGAAGGAAGCGAAGAGGGCTCTCTTAATATACACTCAACTGAAAAAGTAATGATTGAAAAGGCTGACCGAGCCCTATTTCACTTTAATAGTTGGTATAAACAGAATAAGTTAATTCTTAATCCTACGTGGCAGAGAAAATACGTTTGGGATACTCGTAGGGCATCGAAGTTAATAGAATCATTCCTTCTCGATATTCCAATACCGGTCATTTACTTAGCTAAAAATGCTGAGGGCAAATATGAAGTTATTGACGGAGTGCAAAGATTGAATTCCATCTTTAAGTTTTTTGACGGTGATTATGCTATCACTGGTTTAGACATATTAACCGACCTAAATGGGAAAAAGTTCGGAGAATTAAGCCCTGAATTGCAAGATAAGCTTCAAGACACAACCTTAAGAACTTTCGAGCTTGCCCCGCAAACATCACAGAACTTATTATTCATAATTTTTGAGAGGCTCAATACAGGTGGAGTCAAGCTAAATGAAATGGAGATAAGAAACTCCATATTTAGAGGTAAACTTAACGACCTAATAGGTCAATTGGCGTCCAATCCAGATTTTCTTGCTTGTGTCAACCAGAAGAATCTTGATAAGAGAATGAGTGATAGGTCTTTAGTGCTGAGATTCCTAGCTTTCTATGAAAAGACTTATTTGAAAGCAAAGGATGGTATGAAACCATTTTTTAACGATTTTATGAAAACATATAGGAATCCTGAGAAGGAAAAGTTGAAAGAGTTTGAACAGATATTCAAGCACGCTATGAGAGCATCACTAACTGTCTTTGGTAATAATGGTTTCCGTCTTAGAAAACGTGACGGCTGGGGAAGTCAAGTCAACGCATCTGTTTTTCAAGTCATTGCAACTAGTTTCGCTAATTACGATATAGGTCAAATTACTAGAAGAGCCGATGCTATATATGAGGAATACATAGATTTAGTGACAACTGATAACGATTGGGTGAAAGCAGTCTCACAGGCCACAGGAGGTTACGCGGCAATATCTTACGCTTTTGAAACTTGGCAGAGTAGATTGAAGCAGATAATGAAAGAGGAAGTACCTAACGATAAAAAACGTGTGTTTTCAAGAGAACTAAAGCGGGAGTTATTTGAGCAAAATAACTCTTGCAAAATCTGTGGGCAAGAAATAAAGATTATACAAGACGCTGCTATAGATCACGTAGAGCATTATTGGCGTGGTGGACAAACTATTCCAGAAAATGCTCGATTGGTCCATAGATTATGCAATATGCAGCGACCAAAATAAGCAGATCATAGTAATAAGGAAGACGGGCAGTTAGTAGATCGATTTGCCTTAAGCATTCGTCGGGGATTCGCGAACAATGAATCCCCCCGGCTTCCTTGGTTGGGAGTTGCTTACTCTCACATCAGCTTCATTTGAATGAACTACCCACCCAACAGGGTGATTAGCAATGCCCGCCATCCCCCTGGGCGCGCGGGTTCTTGCGACACTGCGGCGTGAGCTAGGACGCGCAGCCGCCCTGGGTCCAGGGCAACACGCAGCTCGTCGCGGACCAGCCCACGCAACTCATCCCCCGACCGGGGGAGGGCGGCCACCGTCGAGATCGCCAGCTCCTCACGCAAGGCGGCCCGCACCTCCTCCCGAATCAGGGCACGTAGGGCTTCCGCTGATGTTGGAAGCGGCGCTAGGGGGGGTGCTTGGGGGAGGGTGAGCGCCCTCAGCGCCTCGACAACGCTGGGAGCTTCCTGCCGGTGGACCATGCTTAAGGCCTCGCTCAGCGTGAGCACTACAGACTCGGGCCACAGGCGCTCCAAGTGTTCGCCCCGGGGCAAGGCCTCCCCCGTCAGCTCCTCCCAGGTAGCCGCGTGCCGTCTCAACGTCGGGAGCCCTACACCCAATCGCTCGGCCACTTGCCGGGGCGTGAGCACGAGGGGCGTGGCAGCCGTCACAAGGTCAGTGTAAGGGGGCGCTCGGGGCGCTTGTGCAGTTAGTCGCTTGGGGCGTGCCACTCGCCCCGAGCGCCCCTAGCACTAACCTTTCTTAGTTTCAAAATCGGCCCCTCCCGCTCTGTCTGAGAGGCGCGTCCTCGCCTTCAGCAGGCCATCTGGGAAAGCACTAGGCGCACGCCGCGCCCGAGTCAGAAAATGAGTTGCGTGGGATCGTGCGGGCCTGATTGCACCTAGTCCTGAACCTGGAGCGGCTGCGTGTTTTGGCCCATGCCACGATCCCAGTCCCCAGGGGACCTCCTTCCCGACTGTGAGCAGCCTGGCGGGGCGGGCGGTAAGCTGGGGTGTGACCGATCAGAAGCGCACATTCCGCACCCTGGGCAAGAAAACCACGGAGGAGCGTATTGCAGACGCTCTGGAACGAATCGCCGGACTCATGGAGGACGACGCCGCTGAGCGAGCCAACGTGAAGCGAGCTGCCGAGCGGGCAGCGGATGAAGCGAAGCAGCGAGCTGAAGAGGAGCAACGGCGCAACTCTGCCGCTCTATCTGGAGTGGCAGACGCTCAGATTGAGATGTTCCGGGAGCGGGGTTTCAGTGGCGACGATGAGTCCGATGGCGGGAGCTTCCGGTAAGGCCAATTCCCGGAAGCAGATGAGCCAGGAAAGGCCCGTCCTCGCCTCCTCCCTCCCCCGGTGGTCGGCGCCGGAAGGACACCGGCCCCGTCCCCCGCGGTCGGTCAGACGCTGCGGCGGACGTGGGGCTGACTTCAACCTTGTCCCTGATCAGTGCAGAAGGAGAAGTGAGGGTGAACTCGGCTTGGACCCTTCGGCCTGCGTCCTACGGCTAAGGAAGCGAGCTGTCATGCCAACCTCTTCTAAAGCAGAAGTGGAACTCAACGCGTTGAAATACTGCTCACGAAGTTTTAGCGCCAGCTGCCAGGCGTACGCATCCCCATCCTCATTAAGAAGGATGATGGCTTCAGCGACTTCCCGTCGAACTTGATCACGGTGTTCCGATAGGTCGTGGGGTCCTCGCTCAATTAGGGGAAGCATCCAGGCAGTTTGAACAGGGTGGACTGACAAAAAGCTGAAAAGGGTGAACTCTTACAGGTCGGTTCCTATTGCTGGTCCTCAAACAGGTCAAGGCGGCGTTTAACTACTCACCAGAGACTCCAGCCTTGCCAATTGTGGCTGACCTAGGAGAGTACCCGACCGATCTTTCCCAACTGTGGGGGAGACAGGAGGTCCCCCACGCTTCGGTGGATGTTCCCTGTAAGCTCAACCGTATGGATGAGAGCACGCGGACCCGCTGGCTCCTTGCGCTTGCCCTGACCGAGGTTCAAGAACGTCCAAGACCCGAGTATGTCGAGGGTGCAGAGCAGCTCCGCAAAGATTTCCTCCGTCTGCGGGTTGAGCTGATGATCTCACCTGGGAATTTGGATCAAGGAGAAGAGCGGATGTCGAGGTTGCGCGTTGAGGCCGAACACCTGTTACGGCGCTTGGGGGTTGACCTTCCAAAGGGTCTGCTCAAGAGGTTCAAAACGGGAGAACGCGGTGACTCCCGGGACGCTCTGGCGTAGGCTGAGGGACGTTTCCCCGGCTAGCCCCATCCCGGCCCGAATCCCCCAAAACCGCCTAACCCTCTTCGCCGGGGAAAGTAAGCAAGATAAGTTCCCGGTCTGCCCCCTCCGGGGCCAGCCGGGAACGGTCGCTTAGAGGGCGTTTCCTGGTGTCAGATAGAAAAAGAAGAACAAATCTTCTACCTTGAGAAGTAGGAGGAAAGTGCCGTGCCAGTCCGCAAAAAAATGTCAGATGAGACCGCGACCGTCCGCACCGCCAAGGGAGGCCGCAAGGTCTCCGTGATCCTGCCCGCCGAACTCGCCGAGCAGGTCGAGCGCCTGGCCGACAGCCGGGGAGACCGCCTCACGACCACCGTGGTCGGCTTGATTGAGGAGGGGGCCAAACAGGTTCACGAGGGGGTGCGGGCCGACGCTCTCTCTTCTTTGCGGACCGAACTCCTCGCCGAGGTCGAACGCCAGGGAAGGAAGGCCCAGGAAGAGGTCAAGGCCCAGGCGCACCGCCTTGCCCACCTCCTCGCCCGCACGGCCTTGGAGAGCATGGCAACCCGGGTGAACACCGGCTACCTCCTCGATGCGGCTTACGAGGACCACGCCGAGGCCCTGAACCTCTTTAACCGGGGGTGGTCTCAGGCGGTCGAGAAGCTGGCCCGCCCTTCCCCTGGGGTGCGGCAAACCTTGAACCAGATCGCCGTCGGGGCGGGGGAGCAGGACCCGGGCGCCCTGGTGGACCTCGCGGCGGCCACCCGCGAGCTACGCAAAGGGCTGGAGGTGGTCGGGGCGCTGGCCCAGCATGTGCAGACCCTGGAGAAGCGCATCGAGGCCCAGGAGGGGCAGAGCAGCGAGACCCAGAAGGCGGTGGGCGAACTGAAGACCACCATGCAGAACCTCACCCGGGCCGTGAATGGCGCCCTGACAGAGCTGTTGACCGCCCAGGAAGAGGCCCGCGCCCAGCCCAAGGGCGGCCTGTTCGGGCGGCGGTAGTCGGGGAGAGGAGGGGAGATCGTGGCGCGTTCGTTCTCAGTGGTGAAGGCCAGCTACACCCGCAGCGCCGCCGAGGCCAAGGGGTCGGTGCGCTACATGCAGCACCGGCAGAATGACCTGGGGGAGCGCGAGACCCGGCTCCTCTTCGACCGCCAGGGTGAGGTCAGCCGCCAGCAGGCTTACGAGCGCCTGGACCAGGCCGGGGAGCAGCCGGGGAAGACCTACTACTACCGCCTGGTCCTCAACCCTGGGGAGGGGCACGCTGACCTGGACGAGGACGGGCGGCAAGCGTGGACGGCGGCGGTCATGGGGCGCATCGAGGAGCAGGGCCTCAAGGTGCGGGACTGGGTGGCGGTCAGTCACACCGACCAGGGCGAGCACGACCACGTGCATGTGGTAGCAGCCCTGTCGCGGACCTTGCAGAAGGACGAGTTGGCAGAGCTGCGGACCTCCAGCCGCGAGGCGTACACCCAGCAGAAGGAGTTGCAGCTAGAGCTGGGCATCTATCAGGAGGACCCCCGGACCCTGCTTGACTTGGAGGAGGTCTACCAGCGACACCGCGAGCTGGAGGTGGAGCGTCAGCAGCAGCCCCAGCGCCAGCGGTCCCTGGAGTGGGACTACTGACCAGGGGCGAGCGACGGCGGCACCAGGCATCAACACGGGGGGGAGGAGTACCCGCAGGCCCCCTCCCCCCCGTGTTGATCCAAAAGAGGAAGGCGACCCGGAGGCCGCCTTGATTTCTCTAAGTTAGCGTCGAATACACGCGAAGTCAAGGCTATGCGCCGGGTAGACTGGGGAGGTCCAGTCGGGCGCGCTGCATGACAAGTCGGGTAGACCAGGGGTCACCGCTCCCTCAAGGAGCAACCCCCACACGTTGGAAGCGTGTGGGGGTCACCGAAAGGTTGGTGATGCTCTTGGCCCACAAGAAGCATACCAGCGACAAGAAGGCGAGACAATCGCGGTTCCGGCGTCGGATGAAGAATCTGGCGATCTGGACAGCGTTTTTAATCGCGTTCGCGGAGCTGGTCACTGCCCTTGCAGAGCTGATCCAGTTACTGGTCAAGCTCCTGCCCTGACCTAACCCCTGGGTGCCTGCCCAGCACGTCACCGCGTCCGCCTGGACGACCGACCCTCACCGCAAGGTGGGGGTTTCTCCTATGGGTGCCCCTGTGCCCGGCTCATCCTCGATTCTTGGTTGTGGCGGG
>NZ_JAZHPF010000042.1 GCF_036543075.1 Deinococcus sp. YIM 134068 | reverse complement strand
GTCTGGAGCTGAGCCAGGACAGCCTGGTAGAGTCGAGGAGCGTCCCCGGCGGCATTTTCAGTTGTCACAAACAGAAAGTGTCCCCTACCGGGGACGCTTTCTCATACTTTCTGTCAGGCGGTCAGCGGCCAACCCTCAGCGGGCGTCCCTCTCCTCGCCTCCCACCTCCAGCAGCGCCAGGGCGTCCCGGACGCGCAGGGGGCCAGGCTCCCGGCCCGGATGGAGGGCGCGCACCACCGCCTCCGGGTGCGGGTGGCCGTGTTCCAGCGCGCGGCCCGCCTCACGCCAGAGACCGGGGCGGAAGGGGGCGAGGGCGGGGTCGTGCAGGGCGCTCCGCAGCCAACGCAGGGTGGCGGCCCCGTCGCCGATCAGGGCGCGGGCCTCCAGCGCGAGGAGCTGGGCGGTCAGGCCGGGGTCGGGAGCGTGGGTGCCGGGCAGGCCGACCTGCACCCGGCGGACGAGGGCGTGGGCGCGGTTGATCTCGGCGAGGGCGGCGTCCGGCTCCCCGGCGCGCAGGCGGGCCTCGGCCACGGCGGCGCGGGCCTGCGCCCCCGCGTAGGGGTGGTCGGTCATGGCGAGGGCGTGCTCGGCGTGGCTCAGGGCGGCGCGCGGGTCCGGGTCGGCGAGGGCGCGGCTGAGATGGAGGTCGAAGGTCAGCACCTGCTCACGGTCGCTGGGGCCGGGCGGGCGGGCGAGGGCCGCGTCCAGCAGCGCGCGGGCGTGGGCGAGGTCGGGGTGGTCGCGGCGCGGACCGGTGAAGGGTTGAAGGTAGGGCCGCCCCAGTCCCCGCGTCAGGTAGGAGAGGGCGACCCTATACCGGGTCCGGCGCGTGCGGTACTCGGCCTCCGCGCGGCGCGGGCCGGGGCGGGACAGCAGGGAGAGGGCGCGGGCCGCGTCTGCCAACGCCTCGTCGGGGCGGCCCAGCGCGAGGAGGATGGGCACGCCCTCGCTCAGGAGCCGGGCGCGCACCACGCCGTCGTCGCGGCCCTCGGGGAGGAGCGAGAGGGCGGCCCCCAGGTGGGCGCGGCCCTCCGCCGGGCGACCCAGGCGGCGCAGGGTGGTGGCGGCGCGGGACAGGACGCGGGCGCGTTCCTCCGGGCTGCCCCCGGCGGCCTCCAGGCGGGCGGCGGCGTCCGTGAGGGCCTCCAGGGCGGCGGCGGGCTGCCCCAGCCGCAGGCGGAGGTCCCCCTCCTGATAGCGGGCGCGGGCGGAGAGGAGGGGGCTGGTCTCCGGGACGAGGTGGAGGTGGCGCAGGGCGTCCCCCCACGCGCCCGCGTCCTTGGCGATCAGCCCCCGCCACAGGTGGGCGCGTCCGCCCCCATGCGCCGTGCGCGGATCGGTCGCGGCGCGTGTGGCGGCTTCCAGGTCGCCGCGCCAGCGGGCGAGCGCCGCCTCCACGAGCAGCGCGTCGGCCCCGGCGGCGGCGGTCCAGGGGTCGTGGGAGCCGGTGGGCACGGCGGCGAGGTAGGGCTGGGCGAGCTGCGCGGTCGCCGCCCCGAAATTCCCCGCGTCCACGCTGCTCTCGGCGAGCTTGACGCGCGCCCAGCCGCGCACGGCGGGCCGGGGGGATTCGAGCAGGGTGAACAGCGCGTCGCGGGCGGCGGGGGCGTCGTACTCGCCGCGCCCGGCGTGGTGGGTGGCGACCGCGCGGGCGAGGGTCTCGCGCGTCTCCCCGGTGGCTCCCGCCCGCACGCGCGGCCACAGCGGCGGCAGGTGCCGGGCGTCATCGGGCCGGGTGGCGAGGTGCGCGGCGAGGTCCGCCCACTCCCCCAGCTCCGCGAGCGCGGCGAGGCGGAAGGGGGCGAGGTCGGGGCCGGGGGGTGCGCCGGCCAGGCGGCGGCGGGCGGCGTCCACCTCACGGGCGGGAACATAAGTCAGGGCGGCGCGCAGCGCGGGGAGGGGCGTCCATCCCGCCTCCCCCTTCTGCAACAGCGCGCGGGCGTGGACCGGAAGTTCGGTCACGGGGAGACCGAGCACGGAGGAGAGAGCACCGTCCGGGGCCTCCCCCACACCCAGCGCCGCGAGGGCCGCCGCGAGCCGCCTCACGTCGGGGTCGGCGAGGAGGTGCCCCGGCGTCACGCCGCCCGTGCCCGCGAGGAGGGCGAGGCGGCCCTGGTGCCGCCCCGTCTCCCGCACGAGGGCGTCGGCCCGCTCGCGCGTCACGCCCAGGCGGGCCATCAGGTACGCGCGGGCCTCGGTGGGGGTGGGGGGGCGCAGGGCGATCACCTCCGCCACGTCGGCAGGCACTCCCCCCGCGTCCTCCAGCGCGAGGAGCACGGCCACCCCCGGCGGCGCGCGGCGCAGGAGATGGTCGGCGGCCCACGCGGCGGATGAGATGGGCCGACCCTCGGCGTCACGCGGCGGCCCGCCCACAAAGGTGAGGTCCGCCGTCACCCGCGCGAGGAGCACACCCGGCGCGGTGGGGAGAACGGCCCGCGCCGCGTCCGCCTGCGCCTGCGCGTGGGCCGCGAAGGATGTGCCGCGCACCGGGGAGAGCGGCCATTCCCCCTCTCCGTTGCCCTGCTCCCCCCGCAGGTTGAGGCGCGTCACCCGTCGCCCCTCCCCTCCCGCCAGCGCCCGCTCCAGATGGTCGAGCAGGATCGTCTTGCCCGCCCCCGCGCGGCCCGTCACGATAAGGCGGGGGGCGCGGCCCGCGCGTACGCCCGCGAGGAATTGACGGTACGCCCGCCGCTTGGCCCGGCCCAGCAACTCCGACTCGTCGGCGGGCGGGTCGGGCGCGGGCGGGGGGACGAGGGGCCGCCCCACCTCCCGCGCAAGGTCCTCAAGGATGGCCCGCAGCGCGGCCTTGTCGCCGGGCGTGCCCACGTCGCGGTACACGATGTCGCGCACGCTCGACCCCCGCGCCCCCCTCGCGCGCATCTCGGCCTCCAGCCAGCGCAGGCTGCCGCGCACCTCGCGCCCCCCGCCGGGCCGGGCCGGCAGGTGCGCCCGCAGGTCGGCGAGGATGCCCTTCCAGTCAGTGCCGGATGCCGGGGAAGTCACGGTGGGACGAGGCTACCATCCTGCGCCTTCCACTTGCACCCGGTTCAACAAAGCGGAGGAGACGCGCGCCTGACGCCCGGATCAGCCGTCGCGGGTGGCCCCGTGTATACTCCGCCTCAGTTCTCACACTTCCCACGCAGACCCACCAGGAGGCCCCATGCGTCGATTCCCCGTTCATCCCGTCCTCGTCACCCTCGCCCTCGCCGCCCTCGTGACGGCGGGTGCCCAGAGCCAGGGGGCAGCCCAGGCCCTCTACGACGAGGGCAAATGGCAGGAGGCCGCCGCCGCCGCCGCCGCGCTGAACACGAGTGCGGGCCTCGCCCTCGCCGCCGAGGCCACCACCGCCGGGGCGGCCCTCAGCCCGGACAACGCCAAGAAGGGCCTGTTCGAGCGGGCACAGGGGTACGCCCGGCAGGCCATCTCGCTCGACAAGAACAACGCCGACGCCTACTTCGAGCTGGCGCGCGCCCAGGGCCGCCTCGCCCAGTACAGCGGCATCCTGCGGAGCCTCGGGCTGGCGACCGAGATGAAGAAGAACCTCGACCAGGCCATCCGGCTAAGTCCCAATATGGCGGGGGCTTACGTGGCGCTCGGCCTGTGGAACGCCAACCTCGTGAGCAAGGGCTTCGTGGCGACGGGCGCGACGGGCGCGAGCAAGAACCAGATCACGCCTAACTTCGAGAAGGCCATCGCCCTCGAACCCGAGGTCGCCGTCCACCGCATCGAGTACGCCAACGCCCTGCTGCTCCAGAAGAACCGCGCCGGGGCCGTTGCCCAGCTTCAGAAGGCCGTGTCCCTCCCCGCCGAGACCTTCTGGCAAAAGCGCGACCTGGAGGAGGCGCGGGGGCGGCTGGCCGGATTGCAGTAGAGCCGTCAGCCGTCAGCGGTCAGCTTTCGGCATCAAGAAGCCCCCGGCCTACGCTGGGGCTTCTTGTTGTTTGCTGACGGCTGATGGCTGACCGCTGACCGCTCCCCCCAGCACCGTCACCGCCCCCCCCAGCACCTCCACCCCCACCGCCGTCACCCTTCCGGCGAGGTCGCCGTCGAGGTGGAGGTGGGTGGGCCGCGCCCAGGTGACGGTCGCGCGGTGGCCGGGGGCGTGGTGGACGTGGACATGGCCGAGGTGGCGGCCCCGCAGGATGCGCGCCATCAGGCCGAGGACCTGGGGACGGCTCACCGGGCCGCTCGCCACGACGTTGAGCAGGCCGTCGCACGGGTCGGAGAGGGGGCTGATCCTGAAGCCCGCGCCGTAGCGGGTGCCGCTCATCACGGCGGCGAGGCAACTGGGGCCGTCATACAACGTGCGCCCGTCCACCTCCACCCGGACCGGGGTGAGGGTCAGGCCGCGTACCGCCGTCAGGGCCGCCCAGACGTAGCGCCCGAGGCCGGGCAGCCGGGCGGGGGCGCGGGGCAGCAGCGCGGCGACCTCCGCATCCAGACCCATGCCCAGCCCGTTGAGCAGCAGGCGGGAGGTGCCCGCCCCGTCGCCCTCAAGGACGGTGGCGCGCAGGGCGTCTACTCTGCCCGGCGGCGCGGCGAGGCGGTCCAGCGCCCCGGCGAAGTCGCCCGGTTTCACGCCGAGCATCCCCGCGAAGTCGTTGCCCGTCCCCAGCGGAATCAACCCGAGGGGCCGCCCTCCACCGTCCCCGGACTCGTCCACGAGCGCGGGCAGGAGCGCCCCCACAGTCCCGTCTCCCCCAACCGCGAGCACCGCCACGTCCGCCGGGAGGACGCATACCCGCGCGAGAGCCGCCGCCCCGCTCGCCTCCCGGATGAGGTCGAAGGGGAGACGGCGGGCGCGCAGCTCCGCCTCCAGCCGGGGCCATTCCCGCGAGGCGAGGCCGCGTCCGGCGGTCTGGTTGAGGACGACGGCATAATGCCGGACGAACGTTGCGTTGGTCACGTTGTCTGAGGATACGCCGGGGAAGCGAAAGTGCAGTTCTTGAAGGGGGAGGGCGCAACGATTCCAACGCTGGTGGACGGATTGTGGTCGGGCACGCCGCGACCGACCCCTCGGTCAGCTTCACTGACAGCTCCCCTTGAGGGGAGCCTGTTCTTCTCTGCCTCCCTTTAAGGGGAGGTGCCCCGAAGGGGCGGAGGGGTCGCCCTCGGCCCAGTCTCTCTCCTGATGGCCGAAGGCTCGTCCCCTACGCCCAGTCCGCCGGTCTCTCCACCAGCCCGAAGTGCCACGCGACTGCCTGAGCAATACGCCCCGCCGCCTGTCCATCCCCGTAGGGGTTACGCGCCGAACGCATCCGGGCGAGTTCGGCCTCGTCGCTCAGCAACCCGCCAATAACGGACCGCAGGGTATCGGGATCATTTCCAGCAAGCTTCAGCACGCCCGCCTCCACGCCCTCGGGGCGCTCGGTCACGTTGCGGAGGACGGCGACGGGCACACCCAGCGCCGCCCCCTCCTCCTGAAGGCCGCCGCTGTCGGTGGCGAGCAGGGTGGAGGCAGCCATCAGCGGGGCCATCTGCGCGTAATCCAGCGGCTCGGTCAGCTCGAAGTTGGGCAAGTTCCCCAGCGCGGGCCGCACCGCGTCCTGCACGGCGGGGTTGAGGTGGACCGGGTAGACGAAGTGGCAGTCGGGGTGCGCCTGGGCCACGTCCGCCAGCGCCCGCGCCATGTCCGCCATGACGGGCAGGTTTTCGCGGCGGTGCATGGTGACGGTGACGAGGCGTTGCCCGGCGTCCAACTTCTCCCGCCACTCGGGGCGCAGGGGCACCCGGCCCGCCACCTCGCGCACGGCGTCCACGGCGGTCTGCCCGGTCACGAAGACGCCGTGCGGGTCCTTGCCCTCACGCAGCAGGTTCGCGCGGCTGCCGGGGGTCGGCGCGAAGTCCAGCGTGGACAGCACGCCCGTCAGGCGGCGGTTGGCCTCCTCGGGAAAGGGTTCGGCCATGTTCCCGCTCCTCAGCCCCGCCTCCACGTGTCCGACCGGGATGCCCTCGTAAAAGGCGCTCAGGGTCACGCAAAACGAGGTCGTCGTATCCCCGTGGACGAGCACGAGGTCCGCGCCCATCGCGCGCAGCGTCCGCCCCGCCTGCGGCACGATGCGGGCGGTGAGGTCGGCGAGGGTCTGGCGGTCGGTCATCACGTTCAGGTCCTCGTCGGGCGTCAGGCCGAAGACGGCGAGGGCCTCGTCGAGCATGGTGCGCTGCTGGCCGGTGGAGAGGATCAGCGGCGTGATTCCCGGCTGCCGCGCGAGGGCCGCGTACACGGGGGCCATCTTCGTCGCCTCGGGCCGGGTGCCGAAGGCGAGGACGACGCGCTTGTTGCCTTCCTGAAGGGCGGGTTCTGTCATCGCGCCCACCCTATCAACCGCCCTGACCGGGAGCGGTGGAGGTCGAAGTCGGCCCCCCCGCCTCCTGCTCCTGCGCGCGGACGCGGCGGTAGGTCACGAACCACAGGCACACGAGGATGAAGGCCGCCGTCACCACGATGACGGGCAGACGGACCCCCTGCGCGAGCATCCCGAACACCCCGCAGGCGAGCGAGACCGCCCACAGGATGATCGCCGTGCGCCGCGCCGAGGCCGTGCGCGCCAGAACCCGGTGGTGGATATGCGTCTTGTCCGGGTGCCCGAGTGGGTTGCGAATGCCCCGCGCCAGCCGCCCGATGACGACCTGCGTGGTGTCCACGAGGGGCAGCGCCAGCACGAGCAGCGGCACGAGCAGACTGGCCCCGGCGCTCACCTTGAGGGTGCCGAGCAGGCTCACGGCGGCGAGCGTGTACCCGAACAGGTACGCCCCCGCGTCCCCCATGATGATGCGGCTGGGGTTGAAATTGTGCCGCAGGTAGCCCAGCGCCGCCCCCGCCAGCCCCGCGAGGAGCACCACCGCCGCCGCCCGGTCCACGAACTGCGCCGCCGTCGCCAGCAGCACCACGCTCACGACGAAGCCCACGCCGCCCACCACGCCGTCCACCCCGTCCATCAGGTTCACGGCGTTCGTCAGGCCGACCACCCACAGCAGGGTGACGAGGAAGCTCAGCGGCTCGTTGAGCGCGGCGGGCAGGGCGGGCAGGAAGGGAATGGCGTTCAGGTCGATCCGCAGCCCGTTCACGATCAGGAGCAGCGCCGCGAGCGCCTGCACGCCGAGCCGGAAGGCGGGCGAGAGGCCGTACTGGTCGTCGATGAAACCCACGAGCACGAGCACCGCGCCCCCCAGCAGAATCGCCAGCACCTGAATGTTCACCGCCTCGATCACGATGGGCCGCAGCGCCCAAGCCACCACCACGCCGAGCAGGAAGCCCGCGAAGATCGCCAGCCCGCCCGCGTTCGGCAGCGGCTCCTTGTTCAGCCGCCGGGCGTTGGGCTGGTCGGCCCACCCGACCTCCAGCGCGAAGGCGCGCACACCGGGAATGAAGCGCCACGTAAATACCCACGCCGTCACGAAGGTCAGCAGCACGCTGAGAAAGCCGCGCCCGAACAGGTCCGCGATACCGAATTGCGCCGCGAGCGCCTTTACAGAATCCATAAGCTGACCGGAGTCTAAAGGCTGGGGGTGAGGGATGGGCGACCCCCGAAAGGAGGACGAGCCGGATTGTCCGTCTCGCTCCTTTGTGTACCCTTGCAAGAGAGCGGCTTAGTTTTTAGCTCCCTCTCCCCTCGTGGGAGAGGGCTGGGGTGAGGGGGCGACCCAGTGACTCCACACCCTCCTCCCCGCCTTCGACCTTCGGCCTTCCGCCTTTCGCCTTCGCCCTCCCCTACTTCGTCCCGTAAATCCGGTCCCCCGCGTCTCCCAGCCCCGGCACGATGTACCCGTGGTCGTTCAGCCGCTCGTCCACGGCGGCCACGACGATCTCAACATCAGGATGGTCGGCCTCCACGACAGCGACGCCCTCCGGCGCGGCGAGGATGCACATCAGCTTGATGGTCTGCGCGCCCGCGTCCTTGAGGAAACGGATGGCGGCGCTCGCGCTTCCGCCCGTGGCGAGCATGGGGTCGGTCAGGAAGACGCGGCGCTCGGCGATGTCGGCGGGCAGCTTGTTGTAGTAGGCGACGGGCTGCAACGTCTGGGGATCGCGGTACAGCCCGATGTGGCCCACCTTCGCGGCGGGCACGAGCTGGGTGATCCCGTCCGTCATCACCAGTCCGGCGCGCAGGATGGCGACGAGGGCGAGCTTCTTGCCGCTGAGCATGGGAAACTCGCCGTGTTCCAGCGGCGTTTGCAGCGGCGTGGGCGTCACGTCGAGGTCGCGCATGGCCTCGTAGGCGAGGAGCATCGAAATCTCGCTGGCGAGTTCGCGGAATTCCTTTGCTCCCGTGGTGACGTTCCGCATGATGGAAAGCTTGTGCTGAATGAGGGGATGGGTCACGACCGTGAGCATGGCCCCACCATACCTCTCCCCCCATTCCGGCCCGAACCATCCAGCTCACGCCTCAGAATCCACGGCCCCCGCTGGCGGCTGGAAGCTGGCGGCTGGCCGCTCCCCTCACCCCGGCAGCCGCGCCAGCACGTGCCGCGCCCGCGACAGCTTGGGGCCGCGCTGGCCGTCGAACTCGTACGGCTCGTTCATCAGGAACCAGTACAGGTCGTGCAGATACGTGTGGGCGAGGTAGGCCCGCAGACAGGTCAGGGTCGTGTGGCTCTGGTCGGGCAGGAAGGTCAGCGCCGCGCCCAGGCTCGCGTCGGGCGAGAGCAGGTCGAGCGTGCCGGTCTTCAGCAGGGCGATGTCGCGCAGGGGGTCGTCCCATGCGGCCTTCGTCCAGTCGATGACGAGGACTTCCCCATCCGGCGCGATCATGATGTTGTCCTGCCACAGATCGAGGTGGCAGAAGGCCGAGGGGCGATCGAGGAGTCCGCGCTCCAGCGGTTCCTCCACCGCGTCGAAGAGGTCGTCGAGGGGATAGGCGGCCAGCGCCCGGCGAAAACGCCTGAGCCGCTCGCGCATCCGGCGGAGGTCCACCGGCTCGCCGCGCTCACGGTGCAGCTCCGCCAGAATCTCGCGCAGGCGGGGCAGCGCGGCGGGCACGTCGGCGGCGGTGAGGGAATGCCCGGTGAAGCGCCGCATGACGAGCGCCTCCACCCCGTCGGCCTCCACGGCACCCAGCACCCACTCGCCGAGGCCCGCGCGACGCATGTTCTGGGCCTCCAGACGGTGATCTCCCTGCTGGTTGCGGTACACCTTCACGACGACCTCGCCGTCGGGGGTGGCGTAGACGCGGCTCTGCATTCCCTGATCCATCGGGGTCAAGGGGCCGAGGCGGGCTTCCAGCACGGGAAAGCGCGGGGATGGCAGGCCGCCCGGAGTCACCCGCGCATCATAGCGGGGGCCGGGGCCGGGCTGGGGGACCAGCCTCCCGACCGGGGGACGGGGGACACCGTGTGGGTGAAGAGACGGGCAGCAATGCGGCTTTCCTCCGCTCAAGCGCACAGCTCATACTGAGCCACTTGCCCGGCGGACCGAACGGGAACTGGCCTTCTTCTGCCCTACTCCGCCAGCTTCTCGAAGGTCGCCACGAGGCGGGGGTCGAGGCTCGCGCCCGCCTCGGCCCTCAGTCTCTCCGGGTCGCCCAGCCGCACCGAGGCGTTCGCCACCGCGAGGATGCGGGCGTAGAGGGGAATGTCCTCGCCCGCGAGGCCGTCCGGCTCGCCCGCCCCGTCCCAGCGTTCGTGGTGGTGGCGGATGGCCTTTTGCGACTCGGCGAGGGGCGCGACCCCGTGGAGGAAGTTGGCCCCCATCTGGGCGTGCCCGGCCTCGCCGTTGATCTTGCCGAGGTCGTGCAGGGTGGCGGCGAACCACAGCTCGTCGAGTTCGCGCTCGGCGAGGCCCACCGCCCGCCCGAGGCGCAGGGCGGCCTCCGCCACCGCCCCCCCGTGCCCCAGCGAGTCGAAGTCCTGACTCTCCACCGCCTCCACGAGCGCCGCCGAGAGTTGCCGGGCCGCCTGCCGCCAGTCGTCGCGCGCCCCCAGCACGCCGAGCAGGGGGGCGACCGCCGCCGCCCACCGGCCCACGGCCTCCTGGGTGCCCGGCGACACCTCCACCGCCGCCTTCCAGTCGAATACGAGCGCCCCCAGGGTGCGGCCCCGGTCCATCAGCGGCACGACGAGCGTGAGGGCGGCGTCCGGCAGACCGGCGGCGGCCAGCCCCTCCCGCACCTCGGGGGAATTGTGCCCGGCCACCTCGCGGCCCCCGCCCTGAAGCAGGCGCGGACGCGGGCCGGTCCACGGGCCGCTCAGCGGTGTGCCCACCAGCGTCTTCGGGTAGCCGACCACCGCCGCGATGTGGTCCTCCCCCCGGCGCAATACCGCGTAGCCCTGTGCGCCGCCGCCGAGCAGCGTGACGCCGTGCGTGAGCGCCCCCTCCAGGATGCCCTCGGCGGTGGGACGGGCGAGGAGGTCGCCGAGCACGCGGGTCGCGTCGGGGGTGGGCGTGGAGGGGGGTGTCTCCGGGGCCGTCGCGGGGCGGGCATCGGGTTCGTTCTGGGGGCGGGGGCGTCGGAACACGTTCCGCCCAGTATACTCACGCTACTCTGGCCCGCCATGGCCCGCCCCCCCACCTCCCCCGCTGCCCCCAGCCCCCCCG
>NZ_JAZHPF010000041.1 GCF_036543075.1 Deinococcus sp. YIM 134068 | reverse complement strand
CAATCAGGCAGTACAGTGTCGTCAGGACGGTCTGGGCATCGAGAACTGGGGTCACAACCTGTTCTGACAGATGCTCGCACCGTCCGTTGTTCACCTCCTCTCATTGCACATCAAGCGTTCAAGGGGGGAGGCCGGGACTGGCACAGCTCCGCAGGAGAGGGGGTGAACGGGCCTGGCAGCCCAGCCGCTCCACCGTCCAACCTCCTTTTCTACCCCTGAGAAGGGACGCACAGTTCGTCTCCGTCCCAACAAAGCGTCCCATCCGCCCCCTCCTCCAGACCTCTCGGTGAGGGGGCGTGCGGTTTGTCTCATACTTCTGTGACGGATGACTTTATGAACGTGCGCCTTTCCCCCCACCCAGGACGGTGACTGTGACTGACCCCCCCTCCCCCGCCGCCCCGCCCGCCCTGCGCCTGAGCGGGATTACCAAGCGCTTTCCCGGCGTGGTCGCCAACGACGCGGTGAGCCTGACCGTGGAGCGCGGCGAGGTGCTGGCGCTGCTGGGCGAGAACGGCGCGGGCAAGAGCACGCTGATCTCGATTCTCTACGGCCTCTACCAACCCGACGAGGGCACAGTCGAGTTGGAGGGGCGGGCGGTTCGCGTCACCAGCCCGGCGCAGGCGCTCCGGCTCGGCATCGGCCTCGTCCCACAACACCCGCTGCTCGTGGAGCGGCACACGGTCGCGGAGAACCTGGCGCTGGGAACGGGGCGCGGCCTCTTTCCGGCGCGGGGCGTGGCGGGGCGGGTGCGCGAGCTGTCGCGGCGGTACGGGCTGGCGGTGGACCCGGACGCGCGGGTGGCCGACCTCTCGCCGGGCGAGAAGCAGCGGGTGGAGATCGTGCGGGCGCTGATGCGCGGGGCGCGGGTCCTCATCCTCGACGAGCCGACGAGCGTGCTCACCCCGCAGGAGGCCGGGGCGCTGTTCGGCGTGATGCGGGAACTGCGGGCCGACGGGCGCAGCCTGATCTTCATCTCGCACAAGCTGGACGAGGTGCTGAGCGTGGCCGACCGGGTGACGGTGCTGCGGCGTGGGCGGGTGGTCGGCGGCGTGCCGACGGCGGGCGCGACCCGCGAGAGCCTCGCGGAGCTGATGATGGGCCGCAGCGTGGACTTCACCCGCAAGCGCACGGGCGGCCCGGTGACGGACACGCCCCTGCTGACGGTGCGCGGGCTGATGGCGACCGGGGCACGTGGCCTTCCCGCCCTGCGCGGGGTGAGCTTCGACCTGCGGGCGGGCGAGGTCCTCGGCGTGGTGGGCATCGCCGGGAACGGGCAGAGCGAACTCGTGGAGGTGCTGGCCGGGCTGCATCCCGCGTCCGGGGAGGTCACGCTGGACGGGCGGCCCCTGACGGGCGGGGCGGACGAGCGCTTCCACGCGGGGGTCGCCCACATCCCGGAGGACCGCATCCACTCCGGCACGGTGCCGAGCATGACGGTGGCGGAGAATCTGGTGCTGCGCGACTACGCGCGGGAGCCGCTGGCCCGTGGCCTCGCCCGCGACCTGGGGGCGGTAGGCGACCGCGCCCGGCGCGAGGTGGAGGCGTACAGCGTGGCGACCCCCGGCATCCACACGCCGAGCCGCCTGCTCAGCGGCGGGAATATCCAGAAGCTCATCCTGGCGCGGGAACTGAACGGACAGCCCCGGCTCATCCTCGCGGTCCACCCGACCTACGGGCTGGACGTGGGGGCGACCGATCAGGTCCACCGGGTCCTGCTGGAGCGCACGAGTGGGGGGGCGGGGGTGCTGCTCGTGAGCGAGGACCTCGACGAACTGCTCAGCCTGTGCGACCGGATCGCCGTGATGGTGGAGGGCGAGGTGCGCGGCCCCTTCCCCGTGCGCGAGGTCACGCGCGAGTCGCTGGGCCTGCTGATGGGCGGGGCGCATCCCGAACGCGACCACGCGGGGGTCGAGGGGGTGGGCGCGTGAGGCTCGTCCCGCTCGCCACCCCGTCGCCCGCCCGCGCCGGACTCGTCACGCTGGCGGCGGTGGCGGTCGCGCTGCTCGTGTGCGCGCTGATCTTCCTCGCGTACGGGGCCAGCCCCGGCGAGGTCTACGGCACGATGCTGCGCGGCACGCTGGGCGACCCGGTGGGCCTCGCGGAGGTGGCGCGGCGCACCATCCCGCTGCTGCTGGCGGGCGCGGGCCTCGCCCTCGCGTTCCGGGCGCAGTTCTTCAACATCGGGGCGGAGGGGCAACTGCTGCTGGGGGCGGTGTTCGCGGCGGGCACGGCGCTGTTCCTGCCGCTGCCGGGGCCGCTCCTCCTGCCCGCGATGTTCGTGCTGGGGGCACTGGGGGGCGGGCTGTGGGCGCTGATCGCCGCCGGGCTGCGGCGGGTCGGCGTGAACGAAATCCTCTCCACGCTGATGCTCAACTACGTCGCCGTGTCGGTCGTCACGTACCTGATCGCCGGGCCGTGGAAGGGGCGCGACGTGCGCGGGTACATCTACACCGACACCTTCCCGCAGGCCGGATTCCTGTCCGTGCTGCCGGGCACGCAGGTCCACTGGCCGACCCTGGTGCTGGGTGTGTTCGTGGCGCTGGGGCTGCAATGGCTCCTCACGCGCTCCACGTTCGGCTACGCGCTGCGGGTGGTCGGCGAGAATCCGGGGGCGGCGCGGTACGCGGGCCTGAGTGCGCCGCGCGTGATGACGGTCGTGGCCCTGATCACGGGTGGGGCGGCGGGCCTTGCCGGGGCGGGCGAGGTCGCGGGCATCCACCACCGCCTGCTGGAGGCGGGGCAGCTCAGCCTCGGCTACGGCTTCACCGCCGTCATCGTCGCGTGGCTGGCGCGCGGGAATCCGGCCCTGTGCCTCGTCACGGCCCCGCTGATGGGCGTCATCCTGGCGGGCGGCGACCTCCTCAAGATCGACCTGAACATGCCCTTCCGGGTGGTGGACGTGTTTTCGGGTGTGATCCTGCTCGCGCTGATCGGCTCGGAGATTTTCGTGCGCCACCGGGTCAGGCTGGGGGCGGGGGCGTAGGGCAAGAAGGGCAAGCTGGCGCTTGCCACCCCTCTCCCGGCCTCTCCCGCAGGGGGAGAGGAGTCAAGAGACCCTCCGGCCTGTCCTGCTCGGAAGGTCGGGGTGATGGCGGAAACACACTCCAGCGCAGAACGCTCAAATCCCGTGCCCAAGTTCTGGCGACTGGAAGCTGGCGACTGGCGACCTGCAAGCCGCCCTTCTTGCGCCAAATATTCTGAAAGGAGGACAGATGGATAACGTGATCGTCGAGGCCCTCGTGCGGGCGCTGGCCGTCGGGACGCCGCTGCTGCTCGCCTCGCTGGGGGCCATCGTGAACGAGCGGGGCGGCGTGGTGAACCTGGGCGTGGAGGGGTTGATGGCCGTCGGGGCGCTGGCGGCCTTCGCGGTCGCGTACCCGCAGGGGAACCTGTGGCTGGCGGTTCTCGCGGCGCTCGCCGCCGGGGCGGCCCTGGCGGCGCTGCACGCCTTCGCCGCTATCACGCTGCGGGCCAACCAGTTCGTGAGCGGCCTCGCGCTCGCCCTGCTGGGGACGGGGGCGGCGGGGCTGCTCGGCAAGCGGTTCGAGGGCTTTCCCCTCTTCAACAAGGTGCAGGACTGGACGGTGGGCGGCCTGACGATCAGCCCCTTCACGGCGGCGGCGCTGCTCCTGGCCGTTCTCCTCGCCTTCTGGCTGAACTCCACGCGCGGCGGGCTGACCCTGCGCTCGGTGGGCGAGAATCCCGCCGCCGCCGACGCGCTGGGGGTGAACGTGGCGCGGGTGCGGTACGCGGCGGTGCTGGCCGGGGGGGCGCTCGCGGGCCTCGCCGGGGCCTTCCTGACGCTGAGCTACCGGGCGTCCTGGGCCGACAACCCGACGGCGGGCCTGGGCTGGATCGCGGTCGCGCTCGTCATCTTCGTGGGGTGGCGACCGTTGCGGGCCATCGCCGGGGCGCTGTTCTTCGGCTTCCTGTACTACCTCCAGTTCCGCCTCCAGGGGAGCAGCGGCATTCCCACCGAGGTCTTCTCCGCCATGCCCTTCGTCCTCGTCCTCGTCGTGCTGGCGCTGGCGGGGTTGAGGGGACAGCAGGGGGATGCGCCCGCCGCGCTGGGCAAGGCGTATGTGCGCGGGGAGCGGTAGGCCCACCGGGGTTAAATACACAGGACGACGGGCCGCTTCCTCTGGATCAGCGGCCCGTCCTCTTCCTGTCCCCCCGTGTCAGGGCACGCTGGGGTCGATGCGGTCGAGCTGGCCCCGCACGGTTCCCGACTCCTCCAGAAAGGTCAGGTTCTGCACGTAGGGCACGCGCTCCACGATGAGGGTCTGGGCGGCGCGGTCCACGCCCAGCGCCATGCCGAGCGCGAAGAGGGCCAGCACACCCCCGAAGGCGCGTTGGAGACCACCCAGGTTCCGCAGCAGGGCGGGCATCCGCGTCAGCAGACGCCGCCCCCCCGCCATCACCGCGAACATGGGCAGGGCCACGCCGAGCGCGTAGGCCGTGGTGACGGCGGCGGCGAAGCCCGTCACCTGCCCGCTGAGCGCCAGCGTGGTCACGCTCGCCAGGATCGGCCCCACGCAGGGGGTCCACACCAGGCCCAGGGTGGCCCCGACGAGCAGGCCGCCCACCAGCCCGTCCCCGCCGCCCCACGCCGACCCCTGTGGAATGGCCCGCGCCGCGAGCTGCTCGAAGCGTCCGCCCAGCGCCGGGATCGCCAGCGTCAGGCCGAAGGTGAACAGCAGGGCGACCGCTCCCCACCGCAGGAGGTCCGCCGAGAGGCCCAGGGCACCGACCAGCGTCCCCAGAAACAGCGTGAGGAGGACGAAACTGCCGATGAATCCGGCGATGATGCCCCAGGGCCGCGCCCGTCCGCCCACCGTGCCCGAGAGGACCACCGGCAGCACCGGCAGGACGCAGGGGGACACCACCGTCAGCACCCCGCCGAGAAATGCCACGAGCAGCAGGAGCATCGGCCTAGCGGGCCATGCCCGTCCGGGCCACGATCTCGCGCAGGCCGCCGCCCGACCACTTCGCCAGCGCCTTGCCCTTCGCGTCCACCAGAACGAAGGTGTGCTGATAGGTGATGCCGTACTGCCGCTTCAGCGCCGTCTCCCGGTCGTAGTCGGTCCTGAAGACCATCACGTTCTTCGGCAGCGAGGCCAGGTTCTTGGTGAGGTCGGCGTCGGCGGCCTTGCAGTTCGGGCACCATGTCGCGTGGAAGAACAGCACGCGCCGCAGCCCCTTCGCCGCGTCGAAGGCTGCCCTGGTGTAGGGCTGGTAGGCGGTCGTCTTCATGCCCATGTCGGTGGCAGCCATGCTGTGCCCGGTCATGGCGTCGCCCTTCGACATCGGGGCGGGTGAGGCGGCGAGCGCCCCGGCGGTGAGGGTCAGGGCGGTGAGGATGAGGGCGGCGAGGGCCGTGGCGAGGGCGGGCCGGTGGAGTTGCGGGTGGAGCTGGTTCATAGGGACCTCCTGATCTGGGTACGGCGGCGGGGGGACGGAGGTTCAGTCCCTCACCCGGCCCCGCGTGGCGAGGGCACCGTCGAGGAGGCGGACGCCCGCGCTCCCCTCGGCCACGGCGAAGGTGCCGCCGGGCAGGGCGGCCACGTCCATGGGGTGCCGGGCGGGCCGCCGGGTCACGGCACCGCTCCGCAGGTCCACCCGCGTGACCCGGCCCGCGCGGTCGCTCAGGAGCGCGAGGTCCCCGTTCAGGGTGAACTTGTCGGGCGTGCCCGGCACCCGCCACACCCGGACGACCCGCCCGGCGTCGTCGAGGCGCAGGAGGCGGCCCCCCAGGTCGAGGACGAGCAGCCCGCCGGGTGTCCCGGCCAGGGCGACCGGGGCACCCCCCACCCGCAGCCGCCGCAGCACCCGCAGGCTCACCGGGTCGAGGACGCACACCTCGCCGCTGAGGTGGTGGGTGACGTACAGCCGCCCCCGCCGCAGCAGCACCCCGTCCATCACGTCCGCCAGCGGCAGCTCGCCCTCGCGGGCCAGGGCGACCACCGGCCCCCCCACCCGGCCCACGGTGCCCCGCGCGCTCTTGAAGTAGACCTCACCGTTCCCGGCGGCCAGCCCCGCCACCCCGTCCGGCACGGGCACGCTCCGCAGCACACGCAGGGGCGAGGGCTGAAGTTCCAGCACACGGTCGTTGGCGGCGTCGGCGAGGTAGACCCGCCCCCCCAGCCGCACCCCCTCGGTGAACCACGCGGGCCGCGCCCCCCCGCTGGGAACGGAGGCCCGCGCCCGGTCGCCGCGCACGAGCGTGATGGTCCCGGCGCGGTCGTTGCTCGCCACGATCAGGGCGTCCCCCAGCCCCACCACCACCGCCGGGTCGGGCAGCGCCCCCGCCGCCGTGCGCGACCCCGTGAACAGCGCCCCCGTGACGAGCAGGGCCGCCAGCCCCGCCGCGAGTCCCACGCCCCACGCCCGCCAGCCGGGGGGGGCCGGGGCCGGGCGAAGTGGGCGGCGGGACGACCGGGCGCGGGCCAGCACCGCCTCACGCACCTCGGGGGGCGGCGCGCGCTCGGGCAGGTCCTCCAGCAGCGCCCGCTCGACCGCACGCAGCACGGCGAGGTCCCGCGCACAGTCGGGGCAGGCCGTGACGTGCGCGGCCACCGCCCCTGGGAGTGGCGTGCCCAGGGACACGTGGGCCTCCAGGGCCTCACGCACCTCCGGGCAGGTCCCGTCCTGACCGACCTCCCCCCGCCCGCGCCCGTCTAGTCCAGCCATGTGCCCGCCTCCTCGCCCAGAACGCGCCGCAGGTGGGTCAGGGCGGCGTGCAGGCGGCTTTTCACGGTGCCGACCGGCACCCCCATCGCGCCCGCGATCTCCTCGCGGCTCTGGCCCTGGAGGAAGGCGCGGCTCACTGTCTCGCGGTGCGCGGCGCTCAGGTGCGCCAGCCCGGCGCGAACCCGCTCGCCCTGCCCAGCCCGCTCGGCGCGCTCGCCGGGGCCGGGCTGGGCGTCGGGCAGCGCGAGCGCCTCGCCGTCCTCGTCCACGAGCGGCAGGTGGCCCCGCTCGGCCCGCAACCGGTCCAGGGCGCGGGAGCGGGCCACCACGAGCAGGTAGGCCCGCAGCCCGGCGCGGGCGGGGTCGTACCGCTCGGGACGGTCCCACAGCCCGAGAAACACGTCCTGCAACGTGTCCGCCGCCCCCGCCTCCCCCAGCAGCCGCACCAGCACACCGTACACCGCCCCGGCGTGTCGGTCGTAGACCTCGGCCAGGGCCGCCTCGTCGCGCCCGCGCAATCGCCCGGCCAGGGCCGCGTCGTCGGCCACCGGGTCAGCCGTCCCGTCCCGGCGTCCCCGGAGCCAGGCCACCTCGGCAAGCCTCCACGTCACACCCAGGGTACGGGCCAGCGGCCCCTCCGGGTTCAGAGGCGGCGGGAGGGACGCGGGACGGCACCCACCCGGTTCCCCTCCCCGGCGCAAGTTGTCTTACACCCCCCTGACAAAGTGAATTCCATGAAGGCAGAATGAAGGCGATTCGCCGGGCGATCCTCCCTCTGCTCCCGCGAACGCCGACAGTTCGTTTCGAACCCTCAACCGCCGCGAGGTTTCCCTTGAAGATTCTGCCCCCCAGGACGCTGCCCCGCCCCGCCCGCCTCACTCTGGCCGCCCTCCTTCCCCTGACGCTGGGGCTGCTCGGCACGACCGGGGGGCCGACCGCACAGGCGCAGGCCACGCCGAGCGTCCGCACGGGCAAGGTCAAGGCCTGCTTCATCTACGTCGGTCCGGTGGGCGACATCGGCTGGAGCTACGCGCACGACCAGGCCCGCAAGAAGGCGGAGCAGGCCCTCTCCTGGTTGGAGACGAAGTACGTGGAGAGCGTGCCGGAAGGCCAGGCCACGCCCGTCATCGACCGCCTCGTGCGCGACGGCTGCCAGGTCATCTTCACCACGTCCTTCGGCTTCATGGACCAGACGCTGGAGGCGGCCAAGAAGTACCCGAACGTCATTTTCGCTCATGCCAGCGGCTTCAAGCGCGCGCCGAACATGGCGACTTACATGGCCGACTTCTACCAGATTTACTACCTCAACGGGATGATGGCCGCCGCCGTCAGCAAGAGCGGCAAGCTCGGGTACGTGGGCGCGTTCCCCATCCCCGAACTCAAGCGCCACATCAGCGCCTTCGCGCTCGGTGCCCGCGCGGTGAACCCGAGGGCGACCGTGAACGTCAAGTGGATCAACGCGTGGTTCGACCCCAACAAGGCGCGCGAAGCCGCCGAGGCCCTGATCTCCGAGGGCAACGACGTGCTCGCCTTCACCGAGGACACCGCGACCGTGGTGCAGACCGCCGCCGCGCGCAAGGTGCCGAGTTTCGCCCACTACACGGCGATGTACCGCTTCGCGCCCGACTACACGGTGAGCGGCCAGATCGTCCACTGGGACAAGATTTACATCGACTTCCTGACGAAGGTCAGGAGCGGTACGTACACGACCAAGAACCTGAACAAGGTCGATTACTGGAACCTGTTGCGCGGCGGCGCGGTGGAACTCGGCGCGCAGGAGGGCATGGCGATCAATCCCAAGTGGGTGCCCCAGCTCAGGGCCGCCAAAATCACCGTCGCGGGCAAGCCCACCACCGTCTACGACCGCGTGCTGGCCCTCAAGGCCGACATGGAAAAGGGCGGGAAGTTCGACCCCTTCACCGGACCCATCCGCGACCGCAACGGCATCCTGCGCGTGCCCGCCGGAAAGGTCCTGAGCGTGGCCGAGCTGAACAATATGGCGTGGGTCGTGCCGGGTGTGGTGGGGCAGGTGGCGGACGAGCCGAAGAAGTAGGGGAAGCCCTCACCAGTCAGCGTTCAGCAAAGGATCGGTCCTCCAGGTGGGGGCCGGTTTTCTATGGTTCGGGTGACAGGAGGAAGGCGGGTTGGTCGTGGGTTTAGCTCCTCCTTGAACGCTTGATGTGCAGGAGAAAGCGAGCGTGTCAGCCGTACTCTTTGCTCCCTCCCTCCTTGTGGGGGAGAGCTGGGGATGGGGGGTGACGAGCACCGCTCGTCCTTCTGCCGGACGACGCAAACGCTCTATTCCCTTTCCTACCCTGCCCCTCACGTCTCCCGCTCGTCCCGCACCAACGCCACGTACAGCGCCTCCACCTTCGCCCGCGCCCACGGCGTCTTTCGCAGGAACTTGAGGCTGGAGGGCACGCTGGGGTTGCTCTGAAAGCAGCGCACGGGCACCCGGCGGGCGAGGCCGTCCCAGCCGTAGCGGTCCGCGAGGCGCACGACGATCTGTTCGAGGGTGACGCCGTGCAGGGGGTCAGGGTGGACAGTGGGGCCGGTCATGGGGGCATGATAGGGAGGCGGGGCAGGTCGGGCGGGCGGCGCGGTGTGCGAACATGCCGGGCGTGAATCCACTGCTGCTTCGTTCCATGATCGTGACGGGTCTGCTCATCGCGGCCCTGAACGTGGTCTTCGCCGGGGTGGAGTACGGGTTCGGCACCCTGCCCGCGTGGTTCTGGCTCTCGCAACTGCTCCTCATTCCCGCGATGCTCGTTCCCGCGCGCGTGTTCCCGGAGGCGGCGGCCACCCCCGCCTACGCGCGCCGCGCGGGGCTGTACGCCCTCGGCTGGTCGGCCCCCTACGCCGTCTACAAGTTCACGGGCGACGCCCTGCGCCCCGGCTTCAGCGCGGACGCCTCCCTCTTCGGCGTGGTCTTCACCTGTCTGCTCTTCGGCCTGATCTTCGCGGCGATCCGCAGGCCGCAGTAGGGCTGAGGGAGGGCGGCCAGCGGCCAGCGGCCAGCTTCCAGCCGCCAGCACTCCACCTGAACACCTTTCTTCTGCCTGGTCTCTTGCTTTGAGGAGGCACCCATGAGACTCGCCATTCTGGGGGACGTTCACGGCAACCGTTTCGCGCTGGAGGCAGTATTGGCCGCCATCCGGGAGGAGACGCCGGACGCGCTGCATAACCTCGGCGATACGGTGTGGGGCGCGGCGGACCCGGCGGGCGCGTGGGCGCTCCAGGCCGAACACGCCCCGCCCACCGTGCGCGGCAACACCGACGAGCGCGTGGCCGGACTGCGTGCGGGCAAGGAGGGGATGCGCGCCTGGCTGGGCACCCAACTCCCGCCCGACGTGCCGGAACGCCTCGCCTCGCTGCCCGTCTACGTGGACGTGGCGGACGGTGAGGTCCGCGTCGCCCACGGCAGCCCGCGCAGTCCGTGGGAGGACCTGCTGCTCACCGAGGAGGGCGACCACACCCGGCCCGCGCACTTCCGTGAGATTCGGGAGCGGTTGGGCGGCTTCACCTTCGACTCGGGCGGGCGCGTCTGCGTCGTCGGGCATACCCACCACGAGATGCTGAGCGTCGTGGACGGCGTGACGGTGGTGAACGCGGGGCCGGTGAGCCGCCAGAAGGACGGGCTGCCCCTCGCCCGCTGGGTGCTGCTCACCCGCCGGAATGGGAGCTGGAACGTGGAGTTCCGCCGCACCGCCTACGACGTGGAGGCCGCCGCCGCGTGGGCACGGGCGCACGGCCCGGCAGGGCAGGCCGATCAGGAGGCGCAGTGGCTGACCGAGGGGCGGGAACCCTGAGCGGCCTGGCTCGTCCCCTGCGCGTGGTCTTCGTCTGCACGCAGAACAGGCTCCGCAGCCCGACCGCCGAGGCCATCTTCCGCACTCACCCGGAATGGGAGGTCGCCTCGGCGGGCACGGCGCGCGATGCCGACACGGCCCTCACCCGCGACCTGCTGGAATGGGCGGACGTGGCCGTGTGCATGGAGAAGGCCCACCGCGACTGGATACGGGCGAGGTGGCGCGGCGTCCTCCCCGACGACCGCCTCCTCACCCTCGGCATTCCCGACGACTACGAGTTCATGGACGCCGAACTCGTGGCATTGCTGGAGCGGCTGGTGCCCGCGCGGTTGGCGGGGAAGGGGCTTCGGGAGGGGATTGGCGGCTCTGGCTCTGAAGAGTGACGGGGGAGTTGGGGAGCGGGGTTCTTGGATGGCGATGCCCGCTCACCCCCTCCCGGCCTCCCCCCTCAAGACGCTTGATGTGCAATACGGGCCAGGGAAGGGCGACGAGATCAAGGTGGGCACCTAGCGGACGACCCCAACGGGCCTTGAGTTGAATCAGGAGGTTGTGCGCTGCCACCTTCGCGCTCAGACGCAGCCACCAGCCCAGAACACTTTTGC
>NZ_JAZHPF010000040.1 GCF_036543075.1 Deinococcus sp. YIM 134068 | reverse complement strand
CCATGCGTTCCCCACCCACCCGCCCCCTCCTGCTGACCCTGGCGCTGCTCGCCCCGCCGGGCGTGCTGGCGCAGACGACGCAACAGACGCCGCCCTCACCGGCGACGCCCGCGCCAACGACGCCCATCGCGCCCCCGGAGCAGGCTCCTTCGACGCCACTGACGCCGCCTCCCGTGTCGCCCACTGTGCCGACTCCCGCACCCCTCACCCTCGCGGACACCCTCGCCCTGTTGCGGGGGAGTCCGGGGTGGCGGAGTGCCGACCTGCAATACCGGGCGGCGGCACTCGCGCTGGAGAGTGCGCGGGCGCGGGCGGGGCTGAACGTGACGGTCGGGGCGGACGCGAGCGCGATCAAGATTCCCGTCTCCTCCGGCGACTTCCTCCTCAACACCACGCTGACCGGGCAGGTGTCCGCGAGCGTGCTGCCCTGGTCCCCGGCGCTGGAGGCGGTGCGGAGCGCCGAGCGGGGAGTGGCGCGTGCCGGGGCCGACCTCCGGGCCGCCCGCCTGACCGCCGCCGTGAACGCGGTGCAGGCGTACTACGCGGCCCGCAACGCCGCCGCCAACCTCGCGCTCGCCGACGCGCAGGCCGCCCTCGCCACACGGCAGTTGGAGGTCGCGCGGGCGCAGCGGGAGGCGGGCACCCTCCCTTCCGAGGGTCTGCTCGCCCGGCAGGGAGGGGAGGAGGACGCGCGCTCGGCACGGGAGCAGGCGCGCGTGAACGTGGACCTCGCGGCGCGGCAACTTGCCAACCTTCTCGGGCGGGCGGTGACGCTGCCGACGGGGGCCGCCGCCTTCGGTCCCCTGCCCGCCGCGCCCGCCGAACCCGCCGCGCTGGACGCGCAGATCAGCCGCGCCCTGACGGGTCGGCCCGAGATTCTCCGCTCGCAAAATGACCTCGCCGACGCGCGGGGGCAGGTGCGGGCGGCTCAGCTTGACGCCCGCCTCCCCGACCTCAGCGCGGGGGTGCAGTACGGCGAACTCACGACCTCCACGACCACCGCGACCCGCACGGTGGGCGGCAGCCTGAACGTGAAGACGGGCGTGCTCGCCGGGCAGGTCAGCTTCCCCATCCGCGACCCCGGCGACCTGCCGACCGGCCTCGCTGTAACGCTGAGCACGAGCCTTCCCGTACTCGGTGGTGGGAAACGTACCGCCCTCGCCTCCGCCGAGGTGGGCGTGCAGAGCGCCGCGCTCGCCCTCGACACGGCCCGGCAGTCGGTGGACCTGGAGGTTCGGCAGCGGTACGCAGACCTTCAAGGTGCCCTCGACACCCTGACGAGCCAGCGTGGAGCGTTCACCCGCGCACAGGCCGCCCTCGACTCCACACGGGCGCGGCTCGCGGCAGGTCTCGTCACCGCGCTCGACGTGCAGGCCGCCGAATTGAGCGCGTCTCAAGCGGGTCTCGCCGTGGACACCGCCACCGTCAATGCTTATCTCGCCTCGCTGCGGCTCGCGCAGGCGACGGCGGACCTCGACCCCACCCTCCTCACCCCCCCCGCGCCCGCCCCGGAGGCCCGCCCATGAAACGTGTCACCCTCGCCCTGACCCTCGCCCTCGCCGCGCCCGCCTCCGCGCAGACGGTGAGCCTTACCCTGCCGGACGCCGTGGCCCGCGCGCTGACGAGCGGCCCGGACGTGAGCACTGCCCGCGCGAACCTGCAAAAGGCCCAGGCGACTCTCCGCGCCACGCGCGCCGACCCCACGACCATCGTCACCACGCTCACCCAGGCCGAGCAGGGGGCCGCCGCCGCCGAGGCCACGCTGGCGGGCACCAAGCTCAACGTCGCGCAAACGGTGATCGGGCAGTACCTCGCCGCCTCGGAGGCTGCCGGACGCGTTTCGCTCAACGAGGCGCAGGTGAGGCTCGACGAGCGCACCCTCCAGATTGCCCGCGCCCGCCTGACGGCCCGTGTCGCCACGCAACTCGACGTGAACCGCGCCCAGACCACCCTCAACCAGGACCGCCAGGAACTCGCCGATGCCCGCGCCAGCCTGCCCGTGCTGGAGGCACAGCTCGTTCGCACCCTCGGCCTGAACACCGGGGCCGACCTGCGCCTCGCTACGCCACCCGCACCGCCGAGGCTCAGCGCGACGCTCTCGGGGCTGCAAACGGGGCTGGAGAAGCGGCTCCCGACGCTCGTACAGGCCGCGCAGGGAGCCGAGTTCGCTGCGCTTCAGGTCCGCGTGTCGAACAACGACTACACGCCCGCCCGCACCCTGCAAGACGCGCAGGTGGCGCTGGAGAACGCCCGCCGCGACCTGGAGGGCGCGCAACGTGGGGCGAACACCCAGGTGCGCGACGCCTACCGCTCGGCTCAGGACGCCGTGCAGCGGGTCGAACTCGCCCGGCAGACCCTCGCCAACGCGCAGACGACGCTGACCCAGGCGCAGGCGCGTCTGCGTGCCGGGACCGCCGCTGCCGTTGACGTGCAGTCGGCGCAGGTGCAGGCTCAACAGGCACAGTTCGGCGTGACCCAGGCGCAGGGCAACCTGTGGCGCTCGCTCGCCGCCCTCTCCGCCGCGTCCGGCACCGACGTGACGGGCCTCGTGAGGTGAAGGCCATGACTCCTCAATTTCGTCACCTCGCCCTGCCCCTCACCCTCGTCCTGCTGCTCGCCGCGTGTACGCCGGGTGGGGGAGAGGAGGCGGCCCAGGGTGACGGTGCCGCCCCCCAGCGCACCACCGCCACCCGCAACGACCTGGACGCCGCGCCCGCGAAGACGACCGCCCTCGCCGTGCGGACCGTCCGCGCACGCACCGGCACCGTCACCGTGCAGCGCACCGCCTCCGCCACCATCCGCGCCGACCGGGACAGCAACGTGGCGGCCCAGGCGAGCGGGACGGTGGAACGTCTTCTCGCCGACGAGGGCGAGCGGGTCCGGGCCGGACAGGTTGTCGTGCAGCTCGACGATACGCAGGCTCGGCAGGCCCTCGAAAACGCCCGTCTCCAGGCCCAGCAGTCCCAGATCAGTCTCGACCAGGCGCGCACGAACACCGGACAGGCGACCGCCTCCCTCGGGTCCGCCGTGCAGGCCGCAGAGGCGAGCCTGAGCAAGGCCCGCCAGGACGCCGCGAGTGCCGAGAACCTGTACGGCCTCGGCGGCATCAGCCAGGCCGACCTCAACGCCGCCCGCAGTGCGCTGGCGCAGGCGGAGAGCGGACTGGCGCAGGCCCGCAACACCCTCGCGCAGAACGGGCGGGGCGGGGGGAGCAGTCTCGCGCTGCTGGAGTCGCAGCTCGCCTCCGCGCGGGCGGGCGTGCGGCAGGCCGAGGAGAACCTGAGCCGCACGGCGGTGGGGGCCCCCTTCGCCGGGATCGTCGTCTCGCTCGCCGTGGAGGTCGGGGAGTTCGCCTCGCAGGGCAGCCCGGTCTTCCGCCTCGTGGACGAGGGGAGCGTGAAGGCGACCTTCAACGTGACCCCGGCGGACGCCGCCGCCCTGACCCCCGGCACGCGGCTCAACCTCGGCTACGCAGGTGTGAACTACGTCGCCACCGTGCAGGACGCGAGCGGGGTCGCCGGGACCGACCGCCTCGTGCCCGTCACGGCGCGCGTGCAGGGGGGCGGCAATCTGCCCGTGGGTGGGACGGCGCAGGTGCGCTACCGGGCGACGCTCGGCGGCGGCGTCCTCGTGCCCACCGGGGCGATTCAGGTGGACGGGGGAGAGAACGCGGTGTACGTGGCGAACGGCACCTCGGCCCGCCGGGTGCCCGTCTCGGTCGTCGCCGAATCCGGGGGTCAGGTCGCCGTGCGTGGCCTGGACGCCGGGGCGGGCGTGATCTACCCCGTGCCGCCCAGCCTTCAGGACGGGGCGAGTATTCGGGTGGGAGCGGCGGCCAGTGCCGCAGGGTCAGGAGGTCAGAGTCCATGAGCACCCACGAACCCCCCGAGCTGACCGCCCCGCGCGGCACCCTGCCCGACGGCACGCCCGAACCCGCCCTGAATCCCGCCGTGCGCTTCAGCGTGCGGAACTACGTCTTCTCGGTCGGCATCTTCATCATGGCGGTGCTGTTCGGCCTGATCTCCACGAGTCGGCTCGGCGTGGAACTCCTGCCCAACTTCGAGGTGCCCGTCCTCGCCGTCAGCACGTCCTACCCCGGTGCGACGCCCGACCAGGTGGACCGCGAGGTAAGCCGCCGGGTCGAGGACGCCGTGAGCACCCTCGGCGGCGTGGTGGACATCAACTCGACCTCCGTGAACAATCAGTCGGCGGTCGTCATCACCTTTTCCGACGAGACGGACATCGACTCGGCGGCCAACAGCGTCTCGCAGGCGGTCGCGGCCATCCGCGCCACCCTGCCCGACGGGACGGACGCGCCCATCGTCCAGAAGTTCGACCCCAACGCCACCCCTATCCTGACCCTGGCGCTGATCGGCGGCGCGGCCCCGGCCTCGGACGTGACGACCTACGCCGAGGACGTGCTCGTGCCCCGGCTGGAGCGGGTGGAGGGCGTGGCCGACGTGAGCGTGTCGGGCGGCCCGGAGCGGCAGGTGCAGGTTCTCCTCGATCCCTCGCGGCTCCAGACCTACAACCTCGCGCCCGCGCGGGTGACGGCGGCCATCGGGGCGTCGGCGCTCGACGTGCCCGCCGGGAGCGTGACGCAGAACGGCAACACGGTGGGTTTCTCCACCCGCAACACGCCGACGAGCCTGGGTGACGTGGAGCGGATCGTGGTGGACCCCGCCTCGGGCCTGCGGGTCGCCGACGTGGCGAGCGTGCGTGACGGGGCGGCCCGTGCCACGAGCTACGCGCGGCTCAACGGGCAGCCCGCCGTCCTCCTCGATGTCCGCAAGGCGAGCGGCACGAACTCGGTCGCCGTGGCCGACAACGTGCGCGCGGCGATGGAGAGCCAGACCCTGCCGGGGGGCTACCGCCTCTCCCTCGCCAGCGACACCACCCGCGAGACCCGCGCCACGGTGGAGGACACCCTCAAGGAGTTCCTGATCGCCATCGGGGCGGTCGGCGTCATCGTGCTGCTGTTCCTGGGACGGCTGAATACCGTCTTCGCGGTCGTGCTCGCCATTCCGATCTCAGTGAGCGCCGCGCCGCTGCTCTACAGCCTGCTGGGCTTCACCTTCAACATCGTTTCCCTCCTCGCCATCATCGTCGCCATCGGCATCGTGGTAGACGACTCCATCGTGGTCGCGGAGAACGTGCAGCGGTACCGCGACATGGGCTACAGCCTCATTCGCAGCGTGCTGCTCGGCGGCTCCGAGGTTTTTTCCGCCGTCACCGCCGCGAGCTTCTCTCTCCTGGCCGTGCTGATTCCGCTCTCGTTCATGCCGGGCATCCTCGGACAGTTCTTCAGTCAGTTCGGCCTCGGCCTCGCCGCCGCGATCACGATGAGCTGGCTGGAGAGCCTGCTCTTCCTCACCGTCCGCATGGCGTACACCCGCGACCCCGAGCCGATCTCGTGGCGGGAGCTGCCCGGCGTGTTCGCCCGATTGCCGCGCTTCTTCCGGGACTCGCTCGTTGGCGTGCGCCGCCTGCCGGGCCTGCTCCTCCTCGCGCTCTTCGGGGCCGCCGGATGGGTGGCGCTCGACCGCCTCACGGGTCTGCCGACGCCCGCCGTCGCCGCGCTCGCCGTCCTCCTCGCGCCCGTGCTGCTGACCGTGACGCGCTCCCTGCTCACCGTCCTCCTCGCCCTGCTGGAGGCGCTGACGGGCACGCTGCACGGGTACACCAACCGCGCGGTCATGGGCACCGCCCGCGCCTATGCGCGCAGTGTGGGCGGGGCGCTGAAACGGCCCTGGGTCGTCATGCTCGTCGCGGGCCTGTTCCTCGCCAGCGTGCCGCTCGCCATGCGGGACGTGGGCTTCGCGTTCGTTCCCCGCAGCGACGGCGGCATCCTGACCGTGGACGTGGAACTGCCCACGGGCACCAGCCTCGCCACCACGAACGCCCTCACCGCCCGCATCGAGGACAACCTGCTGGGGCGTGAGGAGGTCCGGCTCGTGCAGACGACCGTGGGCGCGGGCGGCTTCACGGGCGGCACGAACGCGAACACCTCCGCGCTGACCCTCACCCTGGTCCCGAAGGAGGAGCGCCCCGGCATCGACGCGCTCGCCTCCCGCTACGCGACTGACCTCACGCGCCTGGCGGCCAGCGTTCCCGGCGCGGAGGTGCGCGTCACCGCCGAGCAGGGCGGCCCCGGCGGAAGTGCCGACATCAGCCTCGCGCTGACGGCCCCCAATCAGGCCCTTCTGATCGAGCGCAACCGCGAGGTCGTCCGCCTGCTCGCA
Source organism: Deinococcus sp. YIM 134068 (assembly GCF_036543075.1). NCBI lineage: Bacteria > Thermotogati > Deinococcota > Deinococci > Deinococcales > Deinococcaceae > Deinococcus > Deinococcus lichenicola. The sequence goes on along the minus strand of NZ_JAZHPF010000040.1, from coordinate 7,982 downwards.
AGTGACCCCAACCTCGCCACCCTGGAGAGCAGCCTGAGCGCCACCCGCCAGGAGCGGACCTTCGTGCCCGACGCCGCCCGCCTCGCCGGGAGCGGCCTGACGACGAGCGACGTGGCGCAGGCCCTCCGTACCTACAACGACGGTACGGTGTCGGGCAGCCTGCGCGACGGCGACCGCAGCGTGGACATCGTGGTGCGCCTTGACCCCGCCGAGGTGCAGGGCGAGCAGAGCCTCCTCTCGCAGACGGTGTACTCGCCGTCCCTGGGCGCGAACGTGCCCCTCGCGCAACTCGGGACCTTCCGGCTCCAGCAGGCCCCGGCGACGCTGAGCCGACTGAACAAGGCGTACACCGCCACGCTGGACATCAACCTCGCGGACGGCGGCCCCAATCCCTTCGCGTACCAGCAGACGATCATCGAGAAGGTGCGCGCCGCCGGGCTGCTCTCTGATGGCGTGACGCTCGGCAACTCCTCAGCCTTCGGGAGCGCGGGCCTGACGGGCGACCTCGTGTTCTACGGCCCCATCGTCCTCGTGCTGGCCGTGCTGCTGACGTACCTCGTGCTCGGCAGCCAATTCAACTCGTTCCGCTACCCGGTCTACCTGCTGTTGCCCGTGCCGCTCGCCATCGTGGGGGCGCTGTGGACCTTATCCCTCTTCGGGGTGGACCTCGACGTGATCACGGTCCTCGGCATGGTGATCCTCCTCGGTCTCTCGACGAAGAACTCGATCCTCTACCTCGAATTCGTGACCGAGCGGATGCGGACCCTGCCGCTGCGCGACGCGCTGATCGAGGCCGCCGAACTTCGTTTTCGCCCGATCATCATGACGACCCTCACCGTCCTCGTGATCAGCATTCCGCTCGTGCTGGGGCAGGGCGACGGGGCGGAGTTTCGCCGGGGCCTCGGCATCGTGATCCTCGGCGGCGTGATCACCTCGACCCTGCTCACCTTCTACGTGGTGCCCAGCGTCTTCTACCAGTTCGAGCGGAAACGGCAGGGGCCGCGTGAGGCGGGGGAACCGTCCGGTCTGCCGCCCGCTCTGCCTGCCTCGGACTGACCGCGACTCCTCGTCCCTCCTCCAGCCCCGGCTCCTGTCGCCGGGGCTTTCTTCTCCCTTTGCTGCATCATCGGTAAAGACCCCATCAGACCTGCCCGCCTAGAATGCGGCCTGAGCCGTATCAAGACTGACAGACCCTCGCGGCGAGGTGTTCGGCGAGAAGAAGGAGACCCACACATGGACTGGCAGAACCTTCCCGGTGGCGGGAATATCGAGGACCGCAGGGGCGGCGGGGTGCCCGGCGGCGGCATCGCGGTGGGCGGGGTCGGCGGGCTGATCATCGCCCTGATCGCCATGTTCTTCGGGGTGGACCCCAGCGCCATCCTCGGCGGCGGGCAGAGTCCCCCCACCACCCAGACGCAGGCGGGCGGCGGCGGCGCGCAGGACACCGAGTATCAGTTCGTGGACCGTATCGTGGCGAGCACGAACACCGTCTGGGGCGGCGTCTTCCAGCAGGCGGGGCGCACGTATACCAAGCCGACGCTGGTGCTGTTCTCGGGCGCGGTCAACAGCGCGTGCGGACAGGCGAGCAGCGCGGTCGGCCCCTTCTACTGCCCGCTCGACAACAAGATGTACCTGGACACGAGCTTCTTCGCGCAGATGGACCGCCAACTCGGGGGCGGCGGCGACTTCGCCTACTCCTACGTGATCGCGCACGAGGTCGGGCACCACGTCCAGAACGAACTTGGCATCGCCGATCAGGTGGAGCGCGCTCAGCGGCAGGCCCGCAGCGAGGCGGAGGCCAACCAGTCCGGCGTGCGGCTGGAGCTTCAGGCCGACTGCTTCGCGGGGGTGTGGGGCAATCAGGTCGCCAGCCTCGCCAACCTGACCGAGGCCGACGTGCGCGAGGCCGTCAACACCGCCTCCGCCATCGGCGACGACACCCTCCAGCGCCAGGGGCAGGGCCGCGTGGTGCCCGACTCCTTCACCCACGGCACCAGCCAGCAGCGCGTGAACTGGTTCATGACCGGCTTCAAGAGCGGCGATCCGAACCAGTGCGACACCTTCAAGCAGAGTTACGGGTCGCTGTGAGGGCGTGGGTGGGAAAGAGTCGCCAGTCGCCAGCGTCCAGTCGCCAGTGAGAAGGTCGCCAGTGAGAGGGTGGAATCCACCTCATCCCGGAATGCTCACCCACACTGGGCCGACTTACGCTTTCATACTCATATGACGTTGCAACGCCCTCGCCCCCGCTCCCAGTGGACGGTCGGGGGCGTTCTCGTGACGGTGCGGCGCAGTGCCCGCCGCCGTACCCTCTCCCTGAACGTCTCGCCCGGCACGGTGACGGTCCACGCCCCGGCCCGCACACCCGACGCCCTCATCTCCTCGTTTCTGGAGGCCCGGCGGGGCTGGGTGGAACGGCACCTCACCGCCTACGCCGCCCGCACCGTGCCCTCCCCCCTCGTGGACGGCGCGGCCCTGCCCTTCCTCGGGGAGACGCTGACCCTGCGCGTCACGCCGGGAACCCGTACACCCACCCGGTCAGGCTCGGAGGTCCACATTCCCCCCGGCGACCCCGACGCCACCCGCCGCGCGGTGGAACGCTGGTATCGCCTGGCAGCCCTGCCCGAGTTGCGCGCCCTGACCGAGGGATACGCGGACGCGCTCGGTGCCCGCGACCGCCTGCGCCGGGTCAGCCTCAGCGGTGCCCGCACCCGCTGGGGAAGCTGCACGGCCCAGGGGGACATCCGCCTTCACTGGCTCCTGGCCCGCGCCCCCCGCGAGGTCGCCGCCTACGTCGTCCTGCACGAGGCCGCACACCTCCTCGAACTCAACCACTCGCCCCGCTACTGGGCACATATCGCCCGCCTCATGCCCGACCACGCGACCCGCCGGGCCTGGCTACGCGACCACGGGCACACGCTGGCGCTGGGGTAAGACGCTTCCAGGGTATTCGACAGGTAGGCCCCCGGAGGTTCCACCGCTCACAGCAGCTAATAGATCGTCAGTTCGCCCCGCTGGTGCCCCACTGGTTGTAGCGAAAATACACCCGCCGCCGCCCCCGCAGCTCCCGCGCCAGTCGGCGGCGCAACTCGGAGTGGTGCCGGAGTTCGCCGACCGTTCGAGTCTCGTACGCTTTGACATCCGCATCACGCACGACGATGAGGCCCGTCCTCGCGTCACGCATGGCGAAGAGCGTCCACGGAATCTTGTTGGTCTGGGCCGCCACGGGACACGGACGCCCACCCTTAAGGATGAGCGCCAACCAACTGTTGAACATGGTGCCATCATCGCCGCGCGGGGGCGGGATCAGGCTGTGCGTCTTTACGCAATCACCCCGCCGGGGGGCGTCGTTCTTCACATCAGCGGCAAGGGCAGGATCAGGTCACATCGCGGGCATGGGCATGGGGCTGGGCAGGCCCGGCGTATCGGGATTGCTCGTCGGGCTGGGTTCGGGCATGCCGGGCAGGTCAGGGTTCATCGGTGGGTCCATGATCGGGCCGGTATCGTCGCCGCCGGGCATCTGCTCGGGCAGCGGCGCGGGGGTATCGGTCGGCTCGGTCGCGGGCGCGGCGGGACGGTCATAGGGTGAGGTCATGGTGCGGTCGCCTCCTGGCGGTGGGATGCCGGAAGTCTGCCGCCCGCGACGGTGGAGGCGGGAGAGAGGGGGGTGAAGGGACCTTCAGACCTCCCCCCCGATTGGGGGTCTCCCCCCGTCTGGGGCTAGGGAAGGGTGGGGAACGCCCACCACACTGGGGGCATGAATAGGCACACAGCCACACGCGGGGCCACCCTGGTCGTCGTCGTGCTGTTCACCTCGCTGCTGCTGGCGGTGCTCCTGGCGGCCTCCTCCCAGCTCACCCTCTCCAGTCGCCGCACCGTTTCGGACCAGCGAGCCGCGTTGCAAGCCCAGTACGTCGCCGAGTCGGGCGTGGCGCTGGCGCAGAGCCGGCTGCGGGACGTGCAGACGCTGATGTCGGTGAGTAGTTTATCTATGGGAACCGGATTGACGGCGAGCAAATTGAAGGGATATGCCGAAAAGTTCTGTGGCAACACCAGTTGGACCACGGTGAGCCAGGCGAGCGGTACCAAGCGGTACACCTGCACCGCTTCCACCACCGGCCTCAGCGATCAATTTGAGGTCTTCGCGCAGTTCGTCCTGCCCGCCAAATATACCGAAGTTCTCCCCGCCTCCGAGCGCCCGACCAACGTGAATGACCTGGACAGCCGCCGTCAATGGTGGAAGGCTCAACTGGGTGAGTCGCGCAAGCTAGAGGTGAACGGGGCGACGGTGAACTACCGCCTGAAACCCAGCCGTGTCGAGCGCATCAACAACGAGAGCTACACCTTCTTCATTCAGGTCGAGGGGTTGAATGTCGGCGGGAGCAGTTCGGGTGCCACCCGTGTGCTCAAGGCCGACCGAACGAACCTGACAGGATGGTGGGTCCAGATCGCCCTGCCCAGCTACCTCGATAATGTGTTGTTCACGAACCACCACACTCAGGACCCCAACAACGCGAACGTGACTTCTTGGAACCCTACCGTAAACTTCACCGATCAGATCTTTGACGGGCCGGTACACACCAACGAGAAGTTCCTCTTCGCGTCAGGCTCGACCGCACAATTTAAGGGCGGTATCAGTAGCGCGGGATGCACCAACTTGAAGCAGACAGTCCTCAACGATGACCAGAGCTGCACTCGTCAGGCCGGGTTTTACTACGGCGGTAATGGAACCTCGAATTTGAGAGCGCCTGACAATGCTACGGCCTCAGATGCCGATAAGAATGTGAATCTGTGGCAGAAGTTGACGGCGGCGGCACCCGGTGTTGGAATTGCCAACGTCAAGGATGGAAGCGGTAACGACACGGCGGTCAAAGACGCCACCTTCACGGCTGCATACCGCCCTATGCCCATCAACGCCAACAGTCAGCGGGACGCCGCGCAGGGTAAGGTGCCCAGTGACAAGCAGGACGACCCCGAGGAAAAGGCCCGCTATGAGAGTGGAAAGGGGTTGTACTTCACTGATGATGTGGCGGGAATAGTCCTCTCTACCGGGAACGCTGCCGGAGTAGCGCCCACATCGTACAACACTGTGACGAAGAAGTGGAGTCCCGAACCCCTGTACCAGTACGTGAGGGTCGCCAAAAAGACAATTAAGCAGGAAATTGGCCAGGAGACGAGGTGTACAGCCGCATCGAACGGCAAGTGCACGCAGACCGAAACGATCAAGGTCTACAAGGATGTTCTAAGTGACTTTGAAGAGTACCGAGTGGATGGCAGCGGCAAAATGGAGAAGAAGGCAAACGGCACCTGGACTACCCACCTCACCAAGTTCAATGGTGTGATCTTCGGGGAGAAGAATATCGGTGTCTTGAAGGGGCCAGACCGGAGCGTGAACGCTACAATCGATGGAAAGGTACAGACGCTCTCACCGCCAGCTATCGCGGGCTTCTCCCAGCTTACGGTTGCCGCTGAGAAGAACATTAACATCGCAAGCGATCTACGCCTGACCGATGAACCCTGCAACCCGGCGGACACGGCTTGTAAGAATGGGAAGCCTACGCAACCACTGAATGTGCTGGGCGTCTATACGCAGTCGGGCGATGTCGTGATTAACAAGGAAGCACCGAACAATCTGCACTTACACGCCATGCTGATGTCGAGCAAGGGCGAGGTGCGGGTGGACGGTCATCAGTTCGGGGCCGACCGGGGCAACGTCAACCTCATCGGCGGTGTTGTGGAGAACTGGTACGGCGCGTTCGGTTCCACTAGCAGCATCAACCCCGACAGCGGATACGGACGCAACTTCTCGCACGACCGCCGCTTCGAGGACCCCGGCTTCACGCCGCCCTTCTTCGCTCAGTCCCCGGTCTGGATTCCTGCCGATCCGGGCAAGACGAGCAGCCTCTCGCAATTGATCTACACTCAGACAAACAAGACAGAGTTGAAGGTTGTGCCATGAGTCGCGCCCGTCCTCTCTCGGGCTTCACTCTGATCGAACTGCTCGTCGTTCTCACCGTGCTGGGCATCCTGATGGGGGTGCTGGGCATCAGCTACCTGCGGAGCATTCGCACGGGGGAGGTGCGGGAGGGGGCGGCGTTGATGGCGGCGGACCTGCGGGCGGCGCGGGCGAGCGCGCAGCGCCAGAGCCAGAACGCCTCCCTGACCTGGGAGGGCGGCACGAAGGCCCTGAATACCTACAACCTGCTTCTCTCGTCGGCCTCGCAGGCGCGCTCGCTGCCGCGCAACGTGACCTTCCGCTGCGTGACGAACGGCGGCTGCCCGGTCTCCTCCGGCGGGGTGCGGACCCTGACCTACCAGGCCCCCTACGGGGAGATGACGAGCGCGATCAACGGAATGCGGCTGCTCGTCGAGAGCACCACGCCCGGCATTCCCGCCCTGGAGGTGCGCGTGGTGGGCGTGACGGGCCGCGTGATGGTCACGGCGGCGACTCCATGAGGGACCAGAGGATGAAGACAAGCATGAACAGAGCAGACGCAAGCAGGGGCACAGAAGTCCGACGGGGGCAGGGCCAGGCGCAGCAGGGCTTCACCCTGGTCGAGTTGCTCGTCGCCATCGCGCTGCTGGGGGTGATGCTGGCCGTGGTCGTTCCGGGAATTACCGGGCTGCTGGGTGTCAACCGCAGCAGTGAGCGTGAACTGAATACCACGACGCAGGCCCAGCGGGCGCTCGAGGAGGTCAAGGGCGCGTGGCAGGCCGCACCGGGCCTGACCGACGCTCAACTCAGCCAGGTTCGGGCACGCTTCGACAGCAACTGCGTCCCCGGCCTCGTCCTTCCGACCGGCGTGACTCTGCAAAGTCGCCCCCTCGACTCCCGTGCCCAGACTCCGGGCATCCTGGGGAACGTTTCCGTCGCGGCCTCCTGTCCGGCGGCCACGGGCACCACTCCCGCGATGCGCCGCGTGACCGTCACCGCCGGAACGGGCACGCAGGCCACCACTCTCACGCTCGACGTGCTGAGGCCCCAGTGAGGGGCCGGAGGGAGACGGGCTTCACGCTTGTCGAGATGCTCGTCGTCATGGGGATTTTTGGCGTCGTGCTACTGGCCCTGAGTAACACTTTCGTCGGCGGCTCGCGCACGACCACGTTGGCGATGGCCCGCGCCGAATTGCAGCAGGAGACGGTGAATGCCGAGCAACTGATCGGCTCACGGGTGAAGGAGGCCTGGTACGTCTTCCCGCCCGCGCAAACCCTGGCGCTGGGGGGCGGCGAGTTGCGCCGGAATCCGCTGGTTACGTCGGCCAGCGGCAATTGGACGGTGGGCACTCACCCCCTCTTGGCGGTCATTCTTCCGCCCAAAACACCGGGAGCTGAGTGCGCTCCAAGTACACCAGCGGTACCCGCCTCCGGCTCGACGCCCGCCAAACCTGAAGTCGACGCCAAGAACGACGGCTGCTACAAGTTCTACGCTTACTACCCGGTCAAGCGCTCCGTCTGGGTGAATGGCACCAGCGAGACCTCGCCCTCCAATCCGGGCAAGGACACGGCGAACGACGGCACCGTATGGATTCTGGTCGAGTACCGTGACTACTATTACGAGGCCAGCCCAGTGGGCGTCGCGCCCAGTGCCCTCACCCTGCCCCCCACCACGGGCAGCGACGCCAACCTCCTGTCCGACTACATCGCCCCGACGACCAACGTTAGCAGCGGCGTGAACTACAAGATGTTCGACTACGTGATGAACTCGGCGGGAACGGGCGTAGTCGGCGTCCGCGTCAACCTCGCCACCCAGCGGCAGGTCAGCGGCAGGGTGGTCCGCCTCCCGGACGCGACCGGCGTCTATGCCCTGAGCGTCTACCCGCAGAATCTCGGGCGCGTGTCGGCTCCCTGACCTTCTCGTCCTGACGGCCTGACAGATTTTATGAGGGCGAACGAAAAACGAGCTGCCAGCCGACTTCGAGCGTTGTTTGTAGTACAGTATGAGGGCGTTTTCGTCCGCTCAGTGGCTCAGGGTCAGGCTTACCCTG
>NZ_JAZHPF010000039.1 GCF_036543075.1 Deinococcus sp. YIM 134068 | reverse complement strand
CACGCTACTCTGGCCCGCCATGGCCCGCCCCCCCACCTCCCCCGCTGCCCCCAGCCCCCCCGGCCCGGTCCTCCCGCCGCACCGCTTCGCCCACGTCACCGACCCCGTGCGGCGCGGGTACGACGCCTACGCGCGCCGGGCGCGGGCGTGGACGGCGGGCTACCTGGAGCGCGGCGGGCAGGTGACGTGCGGGGCCGGGTGCTTCGCGTGCTGCAACATGCCCGTCCGGGTCAGCCTCGCCGAGGCGCTCGTCACCGCGCAGGCGCTCACGGACGCCGAGGCCGCGCGGATGGAGGCGCACGCCCGCCGCGTCCTCGGGAACGCCCGCACCGCCCCGGACGACGACGTGTACGTGGAACGCCACCGCCGCGAGGTCGGCTTCTGCCCGCTGCTCGACCGGGGAACGGGCGGCTGCTCACGCTACGACGTGCGGCCCACCCGCTGCCGCGACACCTTCAGCGCCCTGCCCGCCCGCCACTGCGAGGCCGGGGCGTGGGAGGCCATGACCCGCCGTGAGCAAGACGCCTACCGCCGCGAGGTCGCCCGCACGCCGGGCACCGACGGGGAGCTGCCCTTCATCGCGCCCCTCGAACACCTCTCGGAGCCGATCTGGGCGGCGGCCTCAAGGGCCATGCGCGCCGAGTGGGGGCTGGAGGTCTGGGGCGACTTCTGGGTGCTGACCACCCTCGCCCGCAGCGTGGCGTTCATGTCCAGCGTCGAACGCGGTGACGCGCGGGGGGCGTGGCGGGCGGCGAGGGCGGCGGGCCTCGCGCACCCGACCATTCTAGAGGTCGGCTGAGTCGAGGGGGCCGGGCCGCGCCGGGGGAGCTGGGGGGAGGTCCATTTCCCCGGGGAAGCGGGGCCGCTAAGCTGGCCGGGTGCCGCCCCTCCCGCCGCTCCGCCTGGGCATGAATGCCCGCCTCTTCCCCAACAACTGGCGTCCGCTCGCGCAGGAGATCGAGTTCGCGTCCCGCGTGGGCTTCCACGGCCTGCAACTGCCCGGACCCCCCGGAGGGCTGGACGAGGAGCGGCTGGGTGCCCCGCTCGGAGAGGTGGCCCGCCGGATGCGCCACGCCGGGCTGGAGGCGGTCATGGAAATCGCCCTGCCCCTTCAGCCCGGAGGCCGGACGCCCGCCGGACAGACCCCCACCGACGTGCTGGAGGCCAACCTGCCCGCTCTCCTCGAACTGGGCATCACCCACGTCCACTGGCACCTCTTTCCGGGCATGGCCGGGCCGGAGGGCTTGCAGGGGCTGGAGGCGATGCTGCCCGGAGCGTTCGACCTCGGCACTGCCCTCGCCCGGCGGCACGGCCTGACCCTGGGCTTCGAGCACAACGCCCCCGGCGTCGGTTTTCTGGACGGGCCGGAGGCGTGCCGGGCGCTCCTCGACCTCTTCCCTGACCTGGGGCTGGTCTTCGACCTCAACCACGCGGCCCCCGACCAACTGGGCGGCTACCTGGCCCTCGCCCCCCGCATGACGCTGCTGCACGTCTCCGATACGCCGCTGCCCGAGGTGAACTGGCACCTCCCGCTGGGGTGGGGGTCCCTCGACTTCGGCGGTCTGCTGGGTCGCCTGCGGCGGGGCGGCTTCCGGGGACCCGGCGTGCTGGAGATCGGCGGCCAGCCCTGGTCGGGCGGCTACGGGCAGGACACGGACGAGGCCCTGTCCGCCTCGCTGGAGGTCATTCGGCGGGTCTCGGTCGGGAGCGAGGCCCCCCAGCCGACCACGCCCAGCTTCTGAACGGGCTTCAGAAGCTCCCGCTGCCCCCCACCCGCACCGCCTGATAGTAGGCGTAGGCCGCGCTGTAGCACGCGGGCCGGGCGTACCAGCTCTTCGCCGCGCAGGCCGATTTCATGTTGACGTAGAAGGCGTCGTCGCTGGCGAGGCGGTTGGCGGACGTGCGCTCGTAGACCTTGAGGTTGCGGTACGCGAAGTCGTGGACGTGGCACGAGGGCCGGAAGTCCTCGCGGTAGCCCAGCCCCAGCCCGTCGGGGGCGCTGCACCCGTCGCGCGTCCAGTCGAGGCCGGGATAGGGGCTGCTCGTGCCCGCATAGGCGGCGTACTGGGCGTTGTAATTCCCCACCGTGCCCCAGCCCGTGCGCTTGACGTAGGCGAGGCGGTCCGAGGCGAGGTCCAGCCCGGAGATGGCCGGGGCCTCCGGGCGGGTGAAGCTGGCGGGCCGCTCCCCGTACGCCTCCTGAAGCGCGGCGAGCAGACCGGGGTCGTTCCCGTACCGCGCGAGGATGGCCTGACTGTCCGCGTCCGCCAGCTCCGGGCGCGAGGCGTAGTCGGCGACGCTGGCCCCCGGTGTGGATGTCTGTCCGCAGGCGGCGAGGGTCAGGGCAAGGGCGGCGGTCACGAAGGGGAGGGTCTTCACGCGGGTCTCCTGGGGTGAGGGCTGAGTTGTGCTGACCCGACCAGTTTAACCACATCCCCACGAACCTGTCATGAAAAGGCCGCCCATCCGGGAGGACAGGCGGCACGGTGCGGCGGGCGAAGACGGGTGCGGTTACTTCCCGGCGGCCTCGATGAGGGCGGGCACGATCTGGTTCACGTCACCGACGATGCCGTAGTCGGCAACCTTGAAGATGGGGGCCTCGGCGTCCTTGTTGATGGCGACGATATAGCGGCTCTTGCCCATGCCGGAGAGGTGCTGCACGGCCCCCGACACGCCCAGCGCGACGTAGGCTTTCGGCTGCACCGTCTTGCCCGTCTGCCCCACCTGCTCGGCGTAGGGCCGCCAGCCCGCGTCCACGACCGCGCGGGTCGCGCCCACGCCCGCCCCGATGCGGTCGGCCAGCCCCTCGACGTAGGCGCTGAAGTTCTCGGAGTTGCCCACCCCGCGCCCGCCCGTCACGATCACGTCGGCCTCGGTCAGCGCGACGCGGCTCGTCTTCTCCACGCTGCGGCCCGTCACCTCCACGCGCGGGGCGGGGAGGTCGAGTTCCACGTCGTACTGCTCGCCGGGCGTGGGCAGCGGCGCGGCGGCGGCGAAGGACCCCGGCTTGACGGTCACGACGACCACCGGGCCGCCCGCCTCCACCGTCTCGGTCACGCGGGCGAGGTAGGTATACCGCTGCGCCTGAAGGGTGTCACCGTTGGCCGTGAGCCGGATGGCGTCCTCCAGATACGGCGCGTCGAGCTTCACCGCCACGCGGGGGGCGTACTCGCGGCCCGAACGGCTGCCGCCGATGACGACGGTGTGTGCCTCACCCTCCCCCGCGATCTGCGCGGTGGCGGCGGCCCAGGTCTCGGCGGTGTAGGTGGCGAGGCCCGGCAGGTCGGCCACGAGGACCTGATCGGCGACGGCGGCGGCGGCGTTGGCGACCTCCGCGACGTTCTGGCCGAGGACGAGGACGGTGACGGGGCCTTCCCGGCCCCCCCCACTTTCAAGCACAGCGCGGGCCGCCGTGACCATCTCCAGCGTGGCTTTGGCGAGCTTCCCGCCCGCGTGTTCGGCGACGATCAGGATCATGCGAGCACCTTCGCTTCGTTTCGCAGGAGGTCGAGGAGTTGCGCGGCGGCGGCCTGCGGGTCCTTGCCGTCGATCATCCGGTTGAGGCGGGCGCGGGTCTGAATCTCGGCGTTCACCACCCGGACGGTGGGCTGGGTGCCGTAGCCTCCCAGGTCATCCTTGCGCAGTTCCTTGCGCTTGGCCTTCATGATGTTGGGGAGGGTCGGGTAGCGCGGCTCGTTCAGCCCCTGCTGGGTCGTCACGACGGCGGGCAGAGGAGCGCGGAAGCTCTCGTTGCCGTCGTCCACGTCATGCCGCCCGGTCAGGGTCTCGCCCTCCACCTTCAGCTCGTTCGTCCACGTGAGCTGCGGCCAGCCCAGACGCTCGGCGGTCGCGGCCCCCAGCGCCTGACTGTCCCAGTCGGCCTCCTGCCCGCCGACGAGGATCAGACCCGCGCCCTCGGCCTGCGCCACCTGCGCGACGACGCGGCTCAGGGCGATGGGATCGAGCTTCTCATCGGTCTCGACGTGAATCGCCCGGTCCACGCCCATTGCCAGCGCCGTTCGCAACGCGTCCTCCACCCGTTTGGGGCCGACCGCGAGCGCCACGATCTCCTCGACGTTCGCGCCGCTCTCACGCAGCCGCAGGGCCTCCTCCACCCCGTACTCGTCCATGCCGTCGATGACGAGGGTCGTGCCCTCCAGGTCCACCGCTCCGGCGTTGATTTTGACGCGCGCCTCCGCGTCGGGCACCTGCCTGACCAACGTGAGAATCTTCATGTGACCTCCGCAGGAGTGCGCCCACAGCGGCGTTCACCCCACCTTGCCTCACCTGTGCGCCTGCCCCTGATCCGGGCGGCGTCAAGAATTGGACCGGGTGTAAGTTTAGCAGGGCGGGCGTGGGCGTACCAGGGTCCAGCGCCTCACTCCCGGCCCTCACCCCCAGCAGCCTCCCCCCAAGCTGACGCCCGTCTGTCGCCAGACTAAAGCCGCCGCAGGGTGCGTGAGGGCGGGCGCTCATCTTGGGCGGGCACGCTACGGAGGACATGAAGAAGATGATTGCCCTCACCCTCAGCGCGGGCCTCGCCACGGCGGGCGCGCAGACGTTCAGCACCAACGGCATCGAGTTGGGCCTGACCGGTGGCTACGCGAGCGGCCTCAGCGGCGAGGCGTTCGTTCACGCGCCCAACGTGGTGGGTCCCTTCGGGATCAAGGTCGGGGCGAGCTACACACGCGCAAATAACGCCATCGACACCTCGAACGACCTCATCGTGCTCGACGCCGACCGCAGCGGGCAGTACGTCGTCGCCAGCGTGGACGGCACGTACAGCCTCGGCGAGCTGACCCCCGGCGTGGGTGCCACCGTCTACGCGGGCGGGCGCTATGGCAGGTTCAGCGCGACGGAGGATTTCGGCTCGACCGGGACTCTGCGCTACGACACCAATCCCTTCGGCATCGGCGCGGGCGTGATGGTGAGCTACGCGCTGGCGGGCAACCTCAGCCTCGTGGGTGATGTGGGCGTGGACCAGTTCTTCAATACCACGATCAACAGCACCACCACGGGACCCGACGGCTCAGTGACGACCGATTCCTTCGCCACCAACGACGGCAGCTACAGTGCAGTGAGCGACCGCTTTATTCGCCCCGGCACCGTGTTCAAGGCGCGCATCGGCATCAAGACGACGTTCTGAGTCTCCCCGTCCGTCGCCCTCACTCCTCGCGGGTGGGGGCGTTTTGCTGCCCAGTCTCCAAGAGCGCCTGAAGCTGGGCAAAGGCCGCCACCACGCGCGGAAAGCCGAGGTACGGCACGCACAGCAGCAGCGTCTCGCGCACCTCGGCCTCGGTTGCCCCGGCCCGCAGGGCACCGCGCAGGTGCGTCCGCAACTCCGGCGGGCTGCCGAGGCTCACCAGCAGCGCGCAGGCGATCAATTCCTTCGTCCGCAGGTCGAGGCCGGGCCGCTCGTACACCGTGTCGTAGGCGAAGTCGCGGACATAGGCCATCAGGTCGGGGTCGAGCGCCGAGAGCCGCGCGAGGATGCGCTCCTCCTGCGCCCCGAAGATGACCTCACGCGCCGAGGGCGTCTCCTCCATCTCCACTCTGTCCTTGTCCTGCCCGTCTTCCGTCATGGGCGGCAGGGTACAGCGTGGGCCAAAGGGAAGACCCTCTCCGAATGTGCGGAAGGGGGCCTGTCGGATTGAACTCCTATTTCTTGATCGCCCTGAGCACGGCGGGCGTGAGGTCCGTCGCCTGCGTGTTCGCATAAATCACCAGGGCCGTCTGCGCGGCGACGCGGCTGTCGAGGACGACCGTGAAGCCGCTCGTCCTGGCAACGTTCGTCACCGTGGTGTTGATGCGACCTTGCAGCGGCTTGAACTCGGTGGCGAGGCGCTGCTGGTAGCCCTGCTGGGCGCTCACGAAGGCCTGCTGCGCCCTCTGCGCGGCCTGACGGTCGGCGGCGGTGCGGGTGCTGTTCGCGCGGGTGATGAGTTGCTGGAGGTTCGTCTGCTTGCCCTTCAGGTCGGCATCCACCCTCTTGCTGAGCGCGAGGTAGGCGGCATTGCCGGGCAGCGCGGCCACGACCTGCCGCACGTCCACGAAGCCCACGCGGCTACGCTTTTGCTGGGCCTGCGGCACGGTGGCGAGAAGGGCGAGGGGGAGGATGAGCAGGGCAGGTTTCATCAAAGAGGTCCTTTCCATCTCAGCGTACCTGTTGAGGATGCTGACGGCTGAGAGCCGACGGCTGACCGCTTGCCCCAAAGGCAAACCCCCGCGCGCGGCGGGGGCCGGGTGAGCGGCTCCGCTCAGACGTGAATCAGGGCTTGAGGGCCTTGAGGGCCGCGTCGGTCAGGTCGGTGGTGTTCTCGGCGTAGATCACGAGGCCGCTGCGGGCGGCAACCCCACGGTCCATCACGACGCTGTAGCCGTTGGCCTTCGCCACGGCGTTCACGGCGGTGTCCACGGCCTTTTCCACGGCCTGGGTCTTGGGCTGGACCTGGGTCTGGAAGGACTTCGCCTTCGCCTCGTAGGTCGAGACGAGGGTGGTGCGGCTCTGCTTCTCGGCGGCGGTGGCCTGCGCGCCCTTCGCGTCAATGGCCTGAATCTGCTTGCCGAGCGCGCCGAGTTCGGTCTCCGCCTGCTTCTGGATGGTCTGGAGGTCCTTGTCGGCGGGGTGGGCGGCCAGCACCCGCTGCACGTCCACGAAACCGATCTTCTGCGGCGTCGTTTGCGCGTGCGGCGCGAGGGTCCCCAGCCCGAAGGCGGCGACGAGGGCAACGGGCGCAAGCGCCTTGGCGTTCATCTTCATGGCGGGCAAGCTAGCACGGCCCTTTCTGAGCCGAATGAATCTCTTCACAGTTGTCTCACACGCCGGATCAGGGGGCGGTCAGGTGGGAGCTGTCAGCTTTCAGCCGTCAGCAATCAGCAAAACATGTCGGGAGTCCAGCCTTGTAAGGTGGGCCATGCTCGTACGCGATTGGATGACGCCTGATCCCCTGACGGTGACGCCGGACACGCCGGTGATGGAGGCGCTGCGGCTGCTGCGGGAGCGGGGGTTTCGGCGTCTGCCCGTGATGGAGGGGGAGCGGCTGGTGGGCATCACCACGCGCAAGGACCTCAAGGACGCCGTGCCGAGTCAGGCGACCACCCTGAGCGTGTGGGAGCTGACCTCGCTCCTCAGCCGCCTGACCGTCTCCGAGATGATGGCCCGGCCCGTGATCACCGTGCGCGCGAACGAATATATGGAGGACGCGGCGCTGCGGATGCAGGAGCACGACGTGGGCGGTCTGCCCGTGCTGGACGCCTCCGGGCGGCTGTGCGGCATGGTGACGATCACGGACGTGCTGCGCGCCTTCACCGACATCCTGGGGCTGCGCGAGGGGGGCACCCGCCTGACGCTGGACATGCCCGACACGCCCGGCAGCCTCGCGCGGGCGGCGGGGGCGGTGCTGCCGAGCAACATCATCAGCGTCGCCACGTCCGGGCAGGGGGCGAAGGAAGGCCAGCCCCGACGCCGCTTCGTCATGCGCGTGACGGGCGAGGGCGCGCGGGACGTGCGGGCGCGGGTGCGGGAGGCGGGGATAGATGTGGTGGAGTAGGGAGGAGTCGCCAGTCGCCAGCTTCCAGTCGCCAGAACCAACAGAGAGGCTCTTGGCTTCGTTGACCTGACGTTTCGGGGACGGCTCATGCGCGCCTCCGCACCTCGGCCCTGTCCTATGGTTCAGGCATGACGACGAACGCAGAAGCTTTCCCACTGACCGACGACTTCCCCACTGCCCTCCGGCTCGCGCACGAGTGGCACACCGGGCAGTACCGCAAGGGCACGCGGACGCCCTACCTCTCGCACCTGCTCGGCGTGGCGTCGGTGGCGCTGGAGTTCGGCGGGACGGAGGCGGAGGCCATCGCCGCCCTGCTCCACGACGCGCTGGAGGACGGCCCGGAGTACACGCACCGGGACGCCTCCGAGTTGCAGGGTGAGATCGAACGGCTCTTCGGGCCGGAGGTCGCCCGACTCGTGGACGGCGCGACCGACGCGGCCCCGAAGGCGGGCGAGAAGAAGGCCCCGTGGGTCGAGCGCAAGACGGCCTACCTCCGCCGCCTCGCCCACGAGGACGCTTCCTCGCTCCTCGTCAGCGCGTCCGACAAGCTGCACAATGCCCGCAGCATCCTGACCGACGTGCTGACCGCCGGGGACGGGGCCGAGGCCCGCGCCGCGTTCTTCACCCGCTTCAACCGGGGGCAGGAGGGCACCTTGCAGTATTACCGCCTCCTCGTGGACGCCTACCGCGCCTCTCCCGGCGGGCGGGACCGTCCGCGTCTCCAGGCCCTCTTCGCCGAGTTGGACCGCACGGTAACGGCGCTGGAGGAGGCGTGCGGCGTGACGGCGGACGAGGTGCGGGGGTATGGGTTGTTGCAGGGCGTGGTGGGGGAGTGAGGAGCGGGGCCGACCCTCCTGGGAATGCTCAGCGAGGGGTCAGCTTGCCCTCTTACGGTGAGGCATGTTGCCGACTCTGCTCGCTGCGCTGGCCCTCGCATCAGCCCCGAAGTACGACGTGTTTCTGGGGATGCCTGAGAAGACGGCGCAGGCTGTGAGGGGCATGGTGCAGACCATGAAAACGGACGGCGCGGACTGGACCCCCGAGGTTGAGACGACCGCTTCCGTCGGCCCGGACACGCTCGTGATGTGGTCGTGGCCGCTGAGGGGCAATCACGGAATTGGACTACAAATCTACGGCCCGGACGGCAAGTTCAAGACACGCCTGGACGACTCGAACATTCCGTCCGCCCGAGCAGCAGTGTGCGGCGGGCGTTACGTGGTGGGCGGTGGGAATACGCTCCGGGTCTGGGATGCTCGGCAGGACTACCGCCTGATCTTCCGCAAGACGTTCCCGAACCTTTCGCCCTTCGCCCGCCTGAGTTGTCCGGGTGGCACGCTGCTCATTGAGGAGCAAGAGGGGACGCGCCGGCAGACGAGGCTTCGGCTCATGGTGCCGACTCTTACGCCCGCGCGCTGACCTCTCGCGTTAGGCTGACTCCTCTTTCCCCCACTTCCACCACGTCAGGTGATACTCCCCCTGCTCCACCTCGTACTCCGCGCCACAGTGGTTGCAGCGGCAGCGGTAGGTCATGTTCCAGTCGGGCGGGCTGGTGGAGACCACGGTCACGTCGCCCGCCCCCTCCTCCTTGCAGGGGTCGTGGGTCAGGAACTGCCCGTAGAGCGAGCAGCGGCACAGGCCGTCCCGCGCAGCGCGCACCGTGGCGAGGGCCTGACGCAGACGTTCGTTGTTGGGGAAGAGGGCACCGCCCAGGTCGAGGTCCGCCGTGGCCCGCTGGATAGCAGGCAGATGTCCGGCCAGCGTCGCCAGGTCTTGCCGATCACGTGAATCGTTGATCGCGCAGGCCGCCCCCCAGACGCGGTGCGTGTCGCGGGAAAGAAGGTCGGCGAGCCAGGCGTCCACCTCACCCGACATGGGGCACCTCAGTCCACCGGGTCACGGTCCCACCCCGGCACGCGCTCAATCCGCGCCCTCGCCTCCTCCATGTCCGTCTCCCCCGGTCGGCACACGTCCCAGTCACGCCCCCCAGCATAGGCACCGATCACGAGCAGGTCGGCGCTGCCGCCGTCGTTGCGGTGGCCCGTGCCCGCTGGCAGGAGCAGCACGTCGCCCTCCCCCACCGTCACCTGCGGGCCGCCCTCGCCGCCGAGGGTCACGCTGGCCTGCCCACGCGCGATGATCAGAACCTCGTGGGCGGTGGAGTGGTAGTGGTGGTAGGGGTAGATGCCATTGCGCCAGGTATTCGTCCAGCCGCGTGCGGCAAGGTGCGCCTCAATCTGCGTGGGCGTGAGACCCGTCAGGGCGGCACGGTAAACATGGGCAGGCAGGGCGTTGTTGGGCACCGCGCCGTCTTGTGGGGGGGGAAGGAGGTCGGGCCGCACACCTCAAGGTAAGGACGGCGGGCCGACCCACGAGCCGTATGAAGATTTGGGGAAGACGCTGCAAGCTGTTCCATTCGTCCCAGACGCCTTTTCACGGTAGCCGGGCATACCAAGCTTTGTTAGTCCTCTTCGATATTCCTTCGTCAAAAGGTGGTTCCATAGTGGACATGGACCAGGTGTCGAGGCCAATGTCAGAACAGGAGCGTCCGCCTGTGCCGTCGCCGGGTGCCGCTGAGGGTGCTGCCGAGAAAACCCGCCGCTCCTTTCCGTGGGGCTGGCTGCTCGTGCCGCTGCTGCTCGGCGGCGTGGGCTACGTCGGCTACCGGCTGGGGCAGGACGACGCGGGCAGTGCGGCGAGCGCAGGCGGTGGATTCGGCGGGGCGGGCGGCGGGACCGGGCAGAGCGCCCCCGGTCAGGCGGCGGGAGGACAGAGCGCGGGAGGACAGAGTGCAGGGGGAACGGGCAGCCGTTCGGGAGCGGGGGGTCAGACGGCGGGGGCCGGGCAGAGTGGCAGCGCAGCCGGAGCATCTGGCGCGGCGGCGGGAGCAGGTCAGACCGGAGCGGGAGCGCCGGGGCAGGCGGCGGGCACCACACGCGGCACCGGCGTCACCACGCCCGTTCAGGCCGCCGTCGTCAAGTCGGGAACGCTGAGCACCGAGCGGCGGCTGACGGGCACGGTCGCCTCCGCGCAGGAGGTCACGGTGTCGGCGCGCACGTCGGGCACGGTGACGAACATCGCCGTGGACGTGGGCGGGGCCGTGAACGCCGGGCAGACCGTCCTGTCCCTGAGCAACAGCGACCTCAACACGAGCGTGGAGAGTGCGCGCAATGCGCTGGAGACGGCGCAGGTGCAGCTCCGCTCGCAGACGAACAGCGTGCAGAGTGGGCGGGCGCAGCTTCAGCAGCAGGTGAGTGCCGCGCAGACCACGCTGGCGAACGCCCAGCAGAGCCTGACGGCCCTCCAGCGGCTCGCGGCCATCGGCGCGGCGTCACGCACGGAGGTCAACAACCAGCTCGCGCAGGTGCAGGCCGCCCGCACGACCCTCACGACGGCGCAGGCCAACCTCGCGGAGAACACGCGGGCGCAGACCGAGAGCCTCGCCGAGGCCCGCCTCGCCGTCCAGCGGGCGCAGATCACGCTCAATCAGGCGCAGCAGGCGGCGGCGGCGGTGCGCGTCACGGCCCCCTTCGCCGGGCAGGTCACGGGCCTGAACGTCAGCGAGGGCCAGTATCTCGCCGCCAACAGCGAGGCGTTCTCGCTCGTCAGCAGCCAGCGGCAGGTGTCGGTGAGCGTGCCCGCGACCGAGGCCACGACCCTTCCGGTCGGCGCGGCGCTCACCTTCGTGGTCGGGCAGCAGAAGTACCCGCTCAAGGTCTCGCAGAACGCGGGGGCACCCACGAACGGCAGCGTGCCGCTCGTCGCGCGCTTCATCGAGACCACGCCGCCCGCGCTGGGCACCGTCGGCTCGGTCGTGTACACGGCGAAGGTGGCGACGGGCGTCCTCGTGCCGAGCACCGCGCTTCAGGTGGACGGCGACCGGACGTACGTCTTCACCATCGAGGACGGGAAGGCCGAGCAGAACGTGGTCACGGTGCTGGGACAGGCGGGCACCCAGTCCGCCGTGAGCGGCATCGAGGCCGGGGATGAGGTCATCAGCCAGCCGCCCACGGGCCTCCTCGACGGCGCGGGCGTGACGACGGCGAGCGCGGGGGCGGGAGCAGGCGCGAGGCAGAGCAGCGGTGGCGCGGGCGGTCCGCCCCCCGGAGGTGCGCCGTGATGCGGAATGTGGGCAAAAAGGTCTTCGACAGCGTGAACCCGGTGGTGGGCTTCTCGGTCACGCGCTACGTCTTTTCCATCGGCATCTTCATCGGCATCGTGGTCTTCGGCTTCGTGTCGATGCGCTCGCTCGGCGTGGACCTGCTCCCCAGCGTGAACATCCCGGTCGTCAACATCAGCACCTCGTACTCGGGGGCCAGCCCGACCTCGGTGGACGAGGAGGTGACGCAGGTCATCGAGAGCGCGGTCGCGCAGGTGCCCAACGTCACCTCCATCTCCTCCACGAGCAGCACGGGCAGCAGCCGCGTCACCCTCCAGCTCGAGGACGGCACCGACCAGAACGCGGCGGCCAATCAGGTCGCCTCGCTCGTGTCGGCGGCGACCCGCCAGCTTCCCGACGACGCGGACAGCCCCAGCGTGCGGACCTTCAACCCGAACGCGCAGGCCATCCTCGAATTCGGCGTCTCGGGCGGCACGGCTGCCCAGGCCGACGTGTACGACTTCGTGGAGGACCAGCTCGTTCCGGCCCTCCAGCGGGTCGAGGGCGTGGCCGACGTGGAACTCAGCGGCGGGTCGCAGCGCAACATCGAGGTTCTGCTCGACCCCAACAAGCTCGCCGCCTACGGCCTGACCCCCCAGAGCGTGTCCTCGGCCATCAGCGGCAGCAACGTCCGGTCGTCCATCGGGACGGTGACGCGCGAGGGCAATAGCCTGACGTACACGACGAACGCGCGGCTCACCAGCGTCAACGACATCTCCAACGTCATCCTCGACGCGGGCAAGGGCGTGCGGGTGGCGGACGTGGCGGGCGTGCGCGACGCGAGCACCACGACCGGGGTGACGCGCGTGAACGGCCTGCCCGTCGTTCTCGTCAGTATCCAGCAGACCTCGGGCAGCAACGCGGTCGCCGTCGTGGACGGGGTGAAGGCGCTCGTCTCGGGCGTCCAGCTCCCGGACGGGTACAGCGTCACGTACAGCAACGACACGACCGGCCCCATCCGCGCGAGCATCGAGTCCACCACCCATGAGCTGTGGGTGACGGGCCTCGTCGTCGCGTTCGTGACGCTGCTGTTCCTGGGGCGGCTGAATACCGCCTTCACGGTGATCGCGGCCATCCCGATCTCGCTCGCCGCCGCGCCGATCCTGTACAGCCTGATGGGCTTCACCTTCAATCAGGTGTCGCTGCTCGCCCTGATCGTCGCCATCGGCATCGTGGTGGACGACTCCATTGTGGTCGCCGAGAACGTCGAGCGGTACCGGGCGATGGGCTTTGGCCGCGTCGAGTCGGTGCTGCGCGGCGCGTCGGAGGTCTTCAGCGCGGTGGCGGCGGCCTCTCTGTCGCTGCTCGCGGTCCTGATCCCGGTGAGCTTCATGGGCGGCGTCATCGGGGCATACGTCCAGCAGTTCGCGCTGGGTCTCGCGGCGGCGGTGCTGCTCTCGTGGCTGGAGGCGCTGCTCTTCCTCACCGTCCGCATGGCGTACACGCCGGACGCCGAGCCGCTGGGGTGGCGGGACGTGCCCCGCGCGTTCACCCGGCTGCCGGAAGCGGTGCGCTGGGGCGTGGCCTCGGTGCGGACGTGGTGGTTCTGGGTGCTGGCCGCTGGCCTCGCGTTCCTCGTCTGGACGCGGGTGGAGAACCGGCTGCTCCTCCTCGGCCTGCTGCTGCTGCCCGTCGCGCTGATCGCCGTCCGCTACGTGTGGGGCGCTCTCCTCGCCTTCCTGGAGGCGCTGACGACGACCCTGCACGGCATCACCGACCGGGGGCTGGCGTTCATGCGGGAGGCGTATGCGCGGAGCCTCGGCGGGGCGCTGCGAAACAGCGTGGGCGTCCTGCTCATCGCCGCCGCCTTCCTCGTCGCCACCGTGCTGCTGGTGGTGCCGCGCATGAATTTCACGTTCACGCCGAGCACCGACTCGGGCACCCTGCGTGCGGGGCTGCGGCTGCCGAGCGGCCTGTCGCTGAACACCCGCAACCAACTCGTGAGCCGGATGGAGAGCTACTTCCTGGCGCGGCCCGAGGTGGAGACGGTGCAGGCCAGCGTGACGGGCAACGGCACGAACCTCAACATCACCCTCAAGGACAAGGAGGAGCGCGAGGACACCGCCACGCTGACGGCGACGTACCAGCAGGCCTTGCGCGGCATGTTCAGCGACGTGCCGAACGTGCGGGCGAACATCTTCAGCGGGGGCGGCTTCCGGGGGCAGGGCAACAGCCTGAGCCTCACCCTCGTGGCGAGCAACTACGACCTGCTCAAGCAGCGTGCGGCGACCGCCGTCAACGTCATCGAGGGGAACGAGGGCGTCCTGAGCGCGAGCAGCGGCCTGGACAACACGACGCTGGAGAATCAGTTCGTGCCCAATCCCAGCCTGCTGGCGGGCACGGGCCTGTCGGCAAGCACGGTGGCGCAGGCGCTGGGCACCTACGGCAGCGGCTCCAGCGGCGGCAACGTGGAGATCAGCGGGGTGACGTACCCCGTGACCGTGCAGCTCGACCCGCAGTACCTTCAGGACGACCAGTCGCTCCTGTCCCTCCCGATCTACAGCTCCACTCTGGGCAGCAGCGTCACGGTGGGTCAGCTCGGCAGCATCGTGCAGGCGAGCGCCCCGACGAGCGTGGAGCGCACGAACCGGCTGTACAGCCTGAGCCTGTCGGTGGAACCCGACCCGGCGAGCGGCCTGACGAGCGCGCAGCTTCAGGAGCAGCTCACGGCGGAGCTGACCGGAGCGGGCGTGGTGGACAACCTCGTGACGGTGGGATCGGCGGACCGCAACAGCGCCTTCGCGCTCGGCAACCAGATCGGGACGCTGGGTCTCCAGGCCTTCGCCATCTCCATGCTGCTCGTGTACCTCGTGATGGGCGCACAGTTCAACTCGTTCCGCTATCCCCTCTACCTGCTGCTGCCCGTGCCCTTCGCGGTCGCCGGGGCGTACTGGATGATGTTCCTCGTCGGCGGGACGCTCGACATCTTCGGAGTGCTGGGCTTCCTGCTCCTGATCGGCCTGTCGGCCAAGAACGCGATCATCTACCTGGAGTTCGTGGTGGAGCAGATGCAGGAAAGGCCGCTGCGCGACGCGCTGATCGAGGCGAGCCGCCTGCGCTTCCGCCCGATCATCATGACGACGCTGACGGTCATGGTCATCAGCATCCCCCTGCTCCTGAACGAGGGCAGCGGCAGCGAGTTCGGCAAGAGCCTGTCCATCATCATCGTGGGCGGCATCGGCGTCTCGGCGATCATGACCTTCTACGTGGTGCCCGCCGCCTTCTACCTCTTCGAGCGCGGACGCGGCACCAAGCCCGCCGAGCGCGTGGTGGAGGCGGACGTGCCCGCCCCCCGGCCCACCCTCCCGCCGCAGGGCGCGAGTCCGGCACCGGGCGCGTAGGTCGGGACAGGCGAGGGGCGTTCACTTCCAGTCGGGGTGAACGCCCTTCTCTTGGATGGGTTGCAGGACGACCTGGGTGAGCGTGGCTCGCCACCCCTCTCCCACAAGGGGGGAGGGAGAACAAGCAGCTTGAGCTTGTGCTCTTTTGGCTCCTCCCCCTTGACTCGTAGAGTTGCGTGCAGAGGGGGAAGGGGGTGAGCGCGCATAGCAGCCAAGAAACACTCGCCGCGCAACTCTTCGCCTTCACCCCAGTCATACTCCAACCGCCTCCCACTCAACAAGAAGGCCGGAACCCCCTCTCGGGAATCCCGGCCCTCTCAACCTTCGGCGGCTTACTGCTGCCCGCCCTCGCTGCGGCGCTCCTCGGCGGCGTGGTTGTCCTTGTCGAGGTCGCGGCCCGCCGTGCCCGACACGTCGGCGGCTTCCTCCCCGCCCGCGCTCTCGGCGGCGGCCTCGGCCTTCGCCTCCTCGATGCTGACGCCCTCCTCCAGCACGGCCTCGGCGGCGGCCTCCGACAGCTCGCCGCTGGCGACCATGCCCGCGACCTGGGCGGCCTGGGTCTCGGCGGCCAGTTCCTCCTCGCTGAGGCGGGGCGGCAGCACGCTGATCACGATCTGGTCGGGGTCGGCGGCGAGCTTGACGCCCTCGGGCAGCCGGACCTGGGCGGCGGTCACGTGGTCGCCAATTCCGAGCCGGCTCACGTCCACCGTGAGTTCCTGCGGGATGCGGCGCGGGCCGGGCGCGATGATCGCGAGGTTATGCACCACGATGTCCACCAGCCCGCCCAGGACCTCGCCCTGCGCCTTGCCGCTGGTGTGCACGGGAACGCTGACCTCGACCGGCTGGCCGTAGGTCACCATGTAGAAGTCGGCGTGGATGGCCTGACGGCGGCGCTTGTCCATCTGCACGGTCTTGACGAGCGCCGGGAAGGTCTCGCCGCCCTCGATGGTGATGTCGAAGATGCCCGTCGTGCCCTGCTGACGAAAGGCCCGGTCGAAGGTCTTGAGGTCGAGGGCGAAGGAGACGTTGTGCTCCTTGTTGTAGGCGACGGCGGGGATCAGACCTGCGGCCAGCTTCTCCTGGCTCTTGCGGGGGACGGCTCTCAGTTCCATATGGGTGTTTTCCTCCAACTGTCTTTGGCCGCCTCACGCTCGCCGGGCTTTCCTGTGGGAGAGGGGAAAACGGTGGCGGGGGCCAAGCAACCCTGGGAGTGTAGCAAATCCTGGTGAGGGCGGGAAAGGATAGCCTGGAAGTGAGGGTGACCCGGTATGGCGGAGAAGGGGCTAAGCCTCGAAGAGAGGAGGCATCCTCATGACCCACCGCACGACCCACAGCGCCGAGTTCAAGCGTTACGTCCGGAGGGCGCGCCCGAACCAGGGGCAACATCACCGGCACGGCCCGCGACCTGGGGATCGACGTCTCCCTGCTGCGCCAGGGGATGAACGCCGATCAGGAGAAGGGTGAGGCGGCCTGTTCCGGTCAGGGGAAGCAGGTGCTGACCCCAGAGCAGCAGGAGATTCGGAGCCTCGGCAAAGAGAACGACCTCGTGCGGCAGGAACGAGAAGTCCCGAAAAAAGCGACGGCCTTGTTCGCCAGAGAGACCACACCCGGAGGTGCCAGTTCATCGACGCTCACCGCGAGCAGGACCGCCTGGACGCCGTGGTGCCGGGGGCTGGAGGTGTCGGTGAGCGGGGACCACCGTGGGCGAAGAAGGCCGATCTCCACCCACAAGCAGCAGGATGCGCTGCTCTGGCAGCGCATCCTGCACGTTCACCCGCGCAGCAAAGGACACTACGGAGCACCTCGCATTCATGCCGAACTGCGGGCAGCAGGTCTGCGGGGGTCCCATCAGCGGGTCGCGCGCCTGATGCGCTCAGGGGGGTGCGCGCCAAGGGAAAGCGCCGCCGGGTGCCAACCACCGACAGCGCCCACACCTTCCCGGCTGGCCCGAACCTGCTTGACCGCCAGTTCGACGTCTCGCCGCCCTGGGGAGGTCTGGGCGTCCGATCTGACGTCCCTGCCGACCAAAGCAGGCCGGCTCTCTCTGGCCGTCACGCTGGACCTGCATTCGCGGGCTGTGGTGGGGTCGAGGGTGGACGCGCAGAGGCCAGCGACGCTGCCGCTCGCCGCCCTTCAGATTGGCCGCCCTGCGTCGTCTTTCCCCACCCCCCACCAGGCCTCCTGCACCACAGCGAGCGGGGGAGCCAGGACGCCAGCCGGGGAGTTCAAGAACAACTGGCCCGCCGGCGGGCCAG
>NZ_JAZHPF010000038.1 GCF_036543075.1 Deinococcus sp. YIM 134068 | reverse complement strand
TGGGCGACACTGTTCCCGCCATTCGAGCTGAGGTGGCAGGGGCCTGGTCCCTGCCACCTCCCTGCCCGAAATGTCGCGCCTGCACAGCTTTATGCAGCGGTCCTTGAATATCCCCGAAGTACAGCTAGGACTTCCAGTGCGGGCGTGAGGACCACGGCGAACACGTCCTCCTGAGTGCGGGCGGCCAGGAGCACGCCGCGACCGGGCCGCCCTCCTTCGTCACCGCCCTGCTGCACGAGTGGGCGCTGCGCGCCGAGCACGCCGCGCTACAACAGGCGCACGATCACTTGCAGGCGATGGTTAACGCCAGCAGGTGCTCGGGCGGGAGGTCGAGGATGACCGTCTGCGCGGCCCTGTGCCGAAGCATGTCCTGCGGACAGCACCCGGTCGCGCCAGTCGCAGGTGCTGCGGCGCGACCGGGGGACGAGTCGGTGGACGTGACGCTCACCGCCGCGTCCCTGCCGGGCGGCCTGGTGGACACCGCGCAGCGGGTCTCGCGCGAGGAGGGGCAGCGCCACCACACCCTGCAACAGGTCGCCCTGCTGGTGTCGGTCCTCGCGCACGCGAACGACGCGGTGCTCATCACCGAGGCCGAGCCGCAGGACCTTCCGGGGCCGCGCACCGTGTACGCAGACGCGGCCTTGCTCCACACGACGGGCTACGCGCTGGAGGAGATGATCGGCCAGACCCCCCTCCTGCACGGGCCGCGCGCCGACCGCCGGGCGCTCGACAGGATCCGCCGGGCCTGAAGAAGTGGAAGAGCGTGCAGGTCGAGGTCGTCAACTCCCGCAAGGACGGCACTGAGTTCTGGGGCGAGCTGTTCATTGCGCCCGTCGCCGACGAGACGGGCCGGCCACGGCCATGGACCAGACGAGAGGCGGCCCGCGAACCGCCCTTGATTTCCCCAGATTGGTGCCGAACTCACACAAAATTAAGGTGATGCAGGAGGCCTCCCCTCCACCGTCATCCGTCATCCGGCGTTTCCCGATTCAAACCACTGTCGCCAGCCGCTGTCGAAAGGGTCGGCGCGGACGGCCGTCTCCCCACTTGACGGGCCGAGGACGCCCACCATGACCACACTCGCAAGTTCGGTTGGCCTTCATGTCAAGCGGTTTTTGAAGGGTGACAAGACTGTGAGATGACTTTTCGTACAACAGGTCCGGTCGTCCCGGCTGAGTTGATTCCCCGTGCTCTTGTGGAGTCGCCCTCGCGCGGCCCTTGTTTGGAAAGGAGTTGAAATGGCCCTCTTCGGTGACCTCGAACACCACGCGCTCGCCGACCTGGCGAAAGTTCTCCATGCCCGGACCGGCACCCTGTTCCTCCACGAGGCGTATGAGCGCCGCACGCTGGAGCTGACCCTCAGGGAAGGGAGGCTTCAGGCCATGTACATGGACGGCTTTCCGTTGCGGGAGGTGGCCCAGGTCCGTGACATTTTGAGTCACCTTCAGGCCCGGGGCCGGGGAGCGTTCGAGTTCCAGCAGCGAGACGGTGCGGACGCGCGGACGGCCTTTTACGACCTCCCCCTGCGCGAGTTGGTGCAGGTCTCCTCCCAGGGGTCTGTAGCACAAGACGTCCTGCCCCACCCCGACACACGCTTCCGGCTCACCGGGCTGACCCAGGCCGTCCCGCCCTCGCTGACCGGCGTTTGGACCTTGCTGCGCCCCCACCTGATTGCGGGCGCGAGCGCCACACAACTGGCAGAGCGGGTGGGGCGTCCCCAGCAGGACGTGCTCTTCATGCTGCACGCCCTGCGCGCCGCTGAGCTGATTGCCCCGCAACGGGCCGCCGGGGAGTCGGAAGCAGCGACCCCCGTTCCTGCGGCCACGTTGCCCGCCCCGGCCCCGCTGCTGGGGCGGCTGCTCGGTGCCCTGCGCCGACTCACCGGGGTGGTGAGCGCATGACGGGCTTGCAGGCCCCCCTGAAGCTCGTCGTCTCCGGCCCGGTGGGCGCGGGCAAGACGACCCTCGTCCAGACCCTCTCCCAAACGCCGGTCGTCGCCACCGAGGCCGAGGCCAGCGAGAACATCGGCAAGCGCCACACCACCGTCGCCTTCGACTTCGGCACCCTGCGGCTGGGCGGCCAGGAACTGCACCTCTACGGCACCCCCGGACAGGACCGCTTCTCCTTCATGTGGGAGGTGCTGTGTGAGGGCGCGCTGGGCCTGCTGCTGCTCGTCGCCGGAGACCGTCCCCAGGACTTCGGGCACGCCCGCAACATCCTCGACTTCATCACCACCCGCGTCCCGGTGCCCTTCCTGGTCGGCGTGACCCGGCAGGACCAGCCGCGCGTGTGGGCTCCGGCCGACGTGGCCCTGTACTTCGGCCTGCCCGAGACCCAGGTGGTGGGGCTGAACGCCACCGCCCCGGACGACGCGCACCGGGTGCTCGCCCATCTGCTCGAACTGCAACTCGCTCCCCTCGCCCCATCTCCCGCCCTGTCGTGACCGGAAGTCTTCCCCTCCCCGAAAGGACCTCACCATGACCGCCACCCTCAGCAAGCAAGAACTCCTGAACTCCACCCTCACCGGCCTGCGCTCCGCCATGCCCGAGCTGCGCGGTGCCTTAATCGCCACTGTGGACGGTCTGCCTATCGCCCAGACGATGGGGGACGGCACCGACCCCAACCGCGTCGCCGCGATGGCCGCGACTGCCCTGGGTCTGGGCAAGCGTATCAACGACACCCTCGGCTCGGGCCAGCTCACCGACATGAGCGTGAGTGGCGCGAGCGGCCAGGTCTACATCTACGCCGCCGGGCACAAGGGCGTGCTGGCGGTCGTGGCCCCGACCGGCGTCAATCTGGGCCTGCTGCACATGGAAGCCCGCGACGCCGCCCAGAGCGTCGCCAGCATTCTCTGAGCGTCCCCGGACGCCCACCCCAACGTTTCGAGGTTCGTATGGCACCCCTGCCCGCCTCGCTCCACCAGCTTCTGAGCACCCTTTATCCCAGGAGGACTCCCGTGACCGCCACCACCAGCGCCACCCCGCACCTGCGCCCCCAACTGGGCGACTTCAACTCCGTCGTCTGCTTCAAGGCCGTGATCGTCGGCGTCGAGGACACCCTCGGCCCGGACGGTGCCGCCGTGGTCTTCACCCGCGCCGGAAAGGTGCGGGGCCGCGACCTCGCCACCGAACTCGGCGTGGCGGGCAGCAACGTGCCGGTCGAGCAGATCGCCGGACTGCTTGACGCGGCCATCGGGCGGGACGGCACCTGCCTGGCCGCCGTGACGCGCTCATACCACGAAGGTGAGCACATCGTGATCGAGACCCAGGACACCGTGTGCTCGGCGGGCGAGCCGCTGGGCAGCGACCGCAAGTGCACCTTCACTCTGGGCGCGGTGTGGGGTGCCCTGGAGGCGATCACCGGAGGGGTCTATCTCGGCGAGCACACCGACAGCGTGCTGCGTGGTGGCACCAGCGACAAGTTCGTCTTCACGCCCCTCTGAGGCAGGCCCCGGGTGCCCTCACCCCCCGGTGAAGGGCACCTTCTCCTGACCCTCCGGCCCTCCCCCCTCCCCCCAAGTCCGAACCCCTTGGGCCCCGTCCGGCTCCCGAACTCCCGACCTGACGGGGCCGCGCTGGCTGACTGGCGGAAGGCCAGGCCCTCCATCGCGCAGGCGTGGCGGCGGATGCGGCGGCACCCGGCGCGCAGCGCGGTGCCTCACCTGCCTGCCGCCTGGCACCTCCTCTGCGCCGTCCGGCTGGCCGTGCGGCACCATCACGAACGGTCAGCCGTTGCGGGGTACGCGGATCGGCCCTCGGGCAACGCCACCCCGCTGCTGGCGCACATTCTGGCCGTGCGCGACGTGTATGACGCCCTGATCTCGCCACGTTCCTACCAACCAACAGGCATGGCCTCCGGAGGCTGTCACGCGGGAGTTCAGCACCCAGGCTGGGCCACATTCTGGCCCGTAAGTCGTCGCGGCACTGGGGGCGGCAGCGGGTCGGCCGCCGGCGCTCGCCGTTCAGGCCCGACGGAGGCGAAGGGCCGGGACCAGCAGAGGGCGCTTGAGATCAACATAGGGGGCGTGTGCGGCCCTCCCA
Source organism: Deinococcus sp. YIM 134068 (assembly GCF_036543075.1). Taxonomy (NCBI): domain Bacteria; kingdom Thermotogati; phylum Deinococcota; class Deinococci; order Deinococcales; family Deinococcaceae; genus Deinococcus; species Deinococcus lichenicola. The sequence continues at coordinate 14,430 of NZ_JAZHPF010000038.1, read as the reverse complement.
CCTCCTTAGCTCAAGGGCTTACGGCTGCCCTGTGAATCAACCTGCGGAGGGGTGCCCGAACCCTGCGTTCCTGGGAGCGAGCGGCGGCGACCTTCAGAGGATCGCCGCCGCTCGCCTTGGTCTGCATTACGCGATGGTGATGTCCTTGGCGAGGGCGCGCAGCTTGTAGCGGGCCATCGCCAGGTTCGCCTTGTCCTTTTGCAGCACGAGGTACAGGAAGAGCGGCTGACCGGACACGATGTAGATGATGTGGTACTGGTCTTGCAGGGTGATCAGGATGTCCTCGATCTGTCCCCCGATTCCCAGGGCGTCCATCGTGCGCAGCTTCGCGCGCACCACCTCCGTATTCCCGGCGGCGGCCATCTCCAAGTCTATGCCAGCGCCCATCGTGCCCAGCGCCATGCCACTGCTGTGCTCGACGAGGGCGGTTGCGGTCGCGCCCTCGATGTTCATGGCGGCGATGAGGGTTTCTTTGACGTTGGTCACTCTGGTCTCCTTCGCCTCGTCCTGGGAGGCGGTGTGCTCGTGGGCGGCGGGAAGCGCCCCTGGTAGGGCGGGCACCGGGTCGTTGGGCGGGAACGGCTCTTCGTAGCCTGGTTTCTTGAGGTGGGTGGTCGAGCTTCTCGGCGTCCTGAACACGTGCTCCTCCGGGTCGTCGAGCAGAACGAGAACGTCGCCCTCCGCCGCGTCTGCCCGCTCCGCCTCGTCCTTCTGCCGCATCGCCTCCATCAGCAGGGAGGTCAGCGGCGGCAACTCGGTGCTCTGGCCGTTGTGGTAGGAGCGTTCGAGGCGAATCGCTACGTCGTTCCAGGCCATGATCCTCAGGGCCGCCGCCTCACCGGTCTGTCCCCCCGGCCGCGCGTAGGCGTCCACCAACCGGCCGTCGAGCAGGTGCAGCCGCCCCCACCCGGCCGCCGACTCGACCCGGACCGAAAGGCTCTTGCGCTCCCACTCCATCATTTGCAGGAACCCCGGCAGCGACACCCCCCGGACCGAGCCGTGGCTGAGGGTGCTGATCTCGCGCTCGATGGTCCGGGCAACCTCGGGAACGTCGGCCTGGTGGACCACCGGCATGACGCCGTAACGCCCGAAGACTTCCGGCAAGTTCGTGACCGTCCCGGTAGCCACCAGGACGAACGAGGTGTGGGGCCAGTGCAGCTTGGCATAGTCGAGCAGTTGAAAGAAATACTCGCAGAGCACCTGGGCTGGACTGGCACAGGACACCACGGCGAGGTCCGGCGTGATCCCGGACACCTGCCGGAGTGCGCCGGGCACATCGTCGGAGGTGTGGATCGTCCACTGGTGCGCCGCCGGAAGGTGTTGGCGCAGGCCATCCTCGACAAGGCCCCTCTGATCGCCGATGAGCAGCAGGGAGACCGACCGGGTTGTCGAGTTCATGACGGTGCCTCCTTCAGGTGTCCGGTCACGAAGGGGAACGCCCTCGGTCGAACGTGAACAAGGTAAAGTTCTTCCCCTTACAGAAGATGCACAGCTCGGACTGCCGCGTTGAGCGCCTGTTTTCCGAAGTTGAGCAGGTCTTCCCCGAGCTTGATCGGTTGCCCTCACACCCTGGGTCGAGGGGCTTGATCAGGTGGCGGCCGTCCTGTGGAACCCGGTGAAGGCCCACCTCGGGTGGTAACAAGCTCGACGACTCCTCCGTTCAGGAAAAGAAGGCGTGTGGAAGGCGCTCTACTCGCCCAACGCCCGAAGGTGCCGTTGGGCACGGCCTCCGGCCACCACACGTCGTCGCCCGTCAACCCGGGATGCTTCCAGCTCAGGGGGGCACATGCGCCGGCGGGCCGCCGGGCACCCTGCTGCCCTCGGCGCGCGGGGCCTCGACGACACGCTCCAGGGACACCGTGTTCCACACGGCGATGGCGGTCGTGACAGGGTTGAGGCCGCTGGCGCGGTGGCTTTGCGCCTCAAAGGAAAGGAACGGTTCCGAATCTCCCCGCTGCGGTGAAGGGCCACTACCCGCTTCAGCGCGTGCAGGGCCTCTCCCTTGTCCAGTCCCACCAGGAAGCAGCGCCGCCGTTCGGGGTCGCGCAGCCACCTCAGCGTGGACAGGATGCGCTCGCTGCACCCGGCCCGGTTCGCGCAAAGCCGGCGCGAGGCCGTCACCGTGCCCGCCTTGATGTCTGCCTCTCCCTCGCCGGCGAGAACCGTTCCTAGGCCAAGCGCCTCGACACGTTCCTGTGGGCGAGGTCCTCGCCCGGTGCCTCGATCAGGTGGATCGGCACGACGCGCACTCCTGCGTCATCTTCGTCTCGCACCACGGCCCGAACAAGGACTGGACGGGAGCCGAGCCGAGGGCGGCGCTGACCCGCGCCCAAACAGCACAACGACATCCTGCCCGTATTGATTGGCGACACCCCTGTGCCGGGCTTGCAGACCACGACCGGTCGCCCGGATGCGCGGGAAAAACCCCTGGCCCGGATCGCCGACGGGTTGCTGGGTCGACTGACTTCAGCGCAGGTGGGGAACGGTGCCGCAGTCACGCCTCCCCGAAAGGTGACGACCCGAAAGAGCGCGCGGCCTCCTTCCCGCAAAAGGTCGTCGGGGAGCCTGGTCCTCCTCGGAGAACTGCTCCCCGAGGAGGTGTGCTTCCGGAGGGTGGAGGACGTCACCACGGTCCATCTTCGGCCACGCAACGGGGAGGAGCTGGTGCGGTCGCAGATGCTCAAGACGTCGGCGGATCAGGGTGCGGTTGGTTGGGGCAGGCTGCCCTTTGCCTACGATCTCGACGGCACGTGGGTCCACGCCCAGAACGTGGCGTACGAGGGTGAGGGAGGGCGGCGCAGGACCATCGTGACTCTCCGAACGGCGCGATACGTTCGGCAGGGGTTCTCGTTCGGGCAAGACGCGCCCGGCTGAGCGCGGGACTCATCCGGACCCCTGGCAGCCCTGGAAGGGGACGAGGGCGGACTTCCTGGCGGCGAGACTGCTGCTGGTCTTCGGGCTGAAAACCCTGGGGACCGTGGACCACGAGACGCTTTCCGTCGTGGGCCGCTGGAGGGATGCGTGCCCCCCGATCAGCCTCCGGGGGTATCGCCAGGCATCGCCCGAAGTCTTCGGGGTACGCGGGCGGCCCTGCACCCGCGACTCCGGCCACGAGAACCACCCCGGGACCTTCCCGGCGGGTCCGCTCCCGAGTGGGACAGCCCAGGGACCAGGGGCGTTCACCGGATGATCGTGTGGATGGGGTGCCCCAGGCCGGGACCAGCCCTGGCGCGGGCGCGCAGCCAGCGGTAATGGCGGGGTAATGACCCGCCCACAGGGTGAGGACGAAGGAGGAACGTATGTTCGACCGCAGACCCTCGACTTCCCCGAGGCCCGGATCGTGTGTCGCGAGACGACTGGCCGCCCCGTCTCCCAGGTCATCGCGGACGACGTGGAACGCCTGGGTGCCGCCCTCGTCGTGATGAGCACCCACGGGTGGGGCGGGCTGGTGCACTTCCTGCTCGGCAGCGTCGCCGAGGCGGTGCTGCACCGGGTCAAGGTGCCGGTGTTCCTCGTCCGCGCCCCCGCCGACCCCACGGGGGACCCCGCCGCCGGGACGGCCGGAGCCCCGGTCGCAAGCGGGAAGCGTACCCCCTCACGTCCCGCCGCCGGCCCCCCGCCCGTCCCGGCTGCCCCGTACCCAAGGAGGAAAGACCATGCTCGTCCAGGACGCCATGCACGCCCGTGTCATCACCGCTGATCCCCACGAGTCGCTGCCCGACGCCGTGGTGAAGATGGAGACGCTGCACATCAAGCGCCTGCCGGTCGTTCAGGCGGGCCAGCTCGTCGGCCTGCTCACCGACGGCGAGGTGAGGCACCACCTCCCCGCCCTGCACGAGGGCCTCACCCCCTGGGACTTCGCCTACCGCGCCGGGCGCGTGCGGGTCCGAGAGGCCATGCGGCACCCGGTGCTCACCACCGCGCCGGACGAGCCGCTGGGCCGGGCCGTCCGGGTCATGCTCGACCGCCGGGTCGGCGGCCTTCCCGTCCTGAACGAGAGGGGTGCCCTGGTGGGCATGCTCACCCTCACGGATGTGTTGCGGGCCGCCGCGCGGGAGCCGTCCCCCTCCTGGGGCACCGCGCGCGGGCACATGACCGGGCAGCCCATCGCTGTCCTGGCAGGCTCCCCGGCGAGCGAGGCCGCCGCCAAACTGCGGGTGACCGGGCTGCGGGTGCTGCCGGTGCTGGAGGGCGAGCGACTGGTGGGCGTCCTGCACGGGCGCGACCTGGGCGCGGTGGTCGAGCGGGCCAAGGCAGCGCACGGGGACACCGTGATGGGGGACCAGTTCTTCCTGAACGGCAAGACGGCGCGCGACCTGATGCGCCCGCCGGGGGGAGAAGTGTCCGGGGACGCCTCGCTGGGGGACGCGGTCGCCCGGATGCTGGAGGCCGACGTCCACGGCCTGCCCGTCCTGGGGACAGACGGGCGGCTCCTGGGGGTGATCACCGTCAGCGACGTCCTGCGCGCCCTCCTCGGGGAAGGGCAGGGGCAGCCCGCTTGACCGTGCTCCGAGCGCGACGGGCGGCAACCTTGCCAACGAAGACCCGGCGGCGGCGTTGGGTCCACCTTGTGGGGATGGAGGCAGTCCCCCTCCCGTCCGGCCTCTCACTCCGTTCCTTGCACGCCTTCGTCGGGGCCTGCCGGGCGTGCCCGATTCGGGTCCACTGTCCTCGGAACGCCAGCGGTGATCCCCCCCCCCCCATTCCGTCAACGGTTGACCACGGCCCCTCGGCGAGGCGCGCAAGGCGCAACGTGAGGAGCGGAAAACGCCCGAGTGGCAGCGGAACTACCAGCGCCGGGTAATCTTCCTGGCGCTCACCCGCGCGGAGGTGTACCTGGAACTGGTGGACGAGTGGTGCTGGACGCCACAGGCCTGCGAGGCCTGGCCCGCCGGAGTTCTCCAGAGGCAACTGTTGCCGCGTGAGTCCACCGGGCCGGGACCTCGCGGAAGTCCCCGACGGATGGCACGCACGCCGCCGGGCACGAGTTCGGCCCAGTTGGAAGGGGCACCGCCGGAGTGCCTTGCGCCTCGCCTTCCACACGGCCAGGCCGTAGCACCCGCCGGATAGCCCGGAATAACCCCACACCGGCGTGGGGTTCCGGTTCAGTGTTTTCTCAGCACACAGAGCAGCGCCGGGCGCGGTGCTGAACTGGCCGGACCTGCTCGCGTCGCCGAAGGTGGGCTGCTGGCGGGCCACCGCGCCCGGAGCGTCGGTACCGACCGGGGTGTCCTCCCTGGCGATCCGCACGGGCACCTCCTGTCTGGAGCGTTTCCCCGAGGATGAGAGAGGGCCGGGAGGGGGTTCACGCCACGGGTTCCAGCCCCAGCGCCAGCCGCCCGGTGAACAACTGCTGCGCCTTTTCCGGCAGGGGGTGGAAGGGTGCGCCGTGCACGTCGCGCACCAGCCGCTCCAGCCCGAAGGCACGGTAGAAGTCCGGGCCACCGGCCACCTCCAGGCTTTTCTCCACCGTCCCTATCACGGCCCCGCTGCAAAGGGTCTTGCGGATCAGGATGGCGTCCGCATGTTCCACCGTCGGCTCGAAGGCGGAATCGTTCGAGAGGGCGAACATGCTCTCCAGGGCCAGCCGCGTCTTGCCCGCGCCCGGCTCCCCGCAGATGAAGATGACCTGCCCGGCCTGCCACGCGGCCTCCATCCGCGCCCACTCCCGCTCGCGGCCCACCAGGGTCGGGGGGCGCAGGGTGGCGAGCGGCAGGGCCTGGGGCACCACCGGGGCGGGCAGGCGGCCCCGCTCGATGTCGGCGAGGAGGGAGAGCGTCTCGGGCAGCGGGTCCACGCCGGACTCGCGGCGCAGGAACGCCTCGCAGCGGCGGTAGGCGTCCTCGGAGAGGGGATTGAGGTCGAGCAGGACCCGGGTGCGCGCCGCCGCCTCGTCGTAGCGGCCCTCGCGCTCCAGCCGGGCGGCCTCCTCGCGCGCCGCGCCCACGCGCCACTCGGTCCAGCGCTCACGCTCGGCGAGCAGCCAGTCGTCGAGGTCCGGGCAGTCGTCGTACCGCAGCCCCGCGAGCAGTTCGCCCCCGAAGCGGTGAAGGGTGGCGAATTCCCCACGGGTGCAGGCGTCCCGGGCGCGCCGGGCGTCCACGTCGAGGGCCGACCCCAGCGACAGCAGTTCCCCGCCGCCCACGAGGTCCGCGCCCGTGGCCGAGCGGAGCTTACGCAGCATCTGCACGAGGTTGTTGCGGGCCGCCGCCTCCCGCGTCTCGGGCCACAGCAATCCCACCAGGCGCGAGCGGTGGGTAGGCCCCTCCAGCGCGAGGAGGGCGAGCAGGGCCGCCAGCTTGCGTTCCGGGCGCGTCTCCCGGCTGTCCGGCCCGCGCAGCCGGACCGTGCCGAGCAACCCCAGGTGCCACGGCAGAGCGTTCATGGTGCCCTCAGCGTACTCCCCACGGGGGGGAGTTGGGGACCTCCGGCGGTTCAGAACTCGGCGCAGGGGACGTTCCCGGCGGACCCGTGGCGCAGGTGTTCAGCCAAGAAATTCAGCAGCGCGTCCGGCGTGGCGAGGTGGCGTCGCGGCGAGTCGCCCCGCAGCACCGAGGCGCGCCAGACGGCCCGGGTCCCGTCGGACTCGTGCCACACGCGCGGCAGGGAGACCTCGTGTTCGCCGGGGAGGCGGGGGAGGCGGGGGAGGTGAGCGTCCTCGTTCATGTCGACCTTCAACTCCACCGCTTCGGCGGTGGCCGTCAGGGGAGGGGCGGCGGCGTGCTCCCACCCTGAGTGCGCGCCCCGCCCGGTGGGCCGGTCATCGTCCGATCATCTCCCCTCCCGTCCGGACACGCCACACGGCGAAGGAGAACACCATGAAGCGCACGCCGCCTACCCTGACCGCCCTGCTCGTCGCCCTCACGCTCGGCACGCCCGTGCTGGCCGCAGGCTCCGCGCTCACGTCCTCGTCCCCGTCGTTGTCCTGCACGGCGCAGATCGCGGAGGGCACGTCGTCGAGGTCGGGGAGGGTGAAATCCGCCTTGCCCTGTCCGCTGTCGATCACCGTGTCCTTGAGCGAGTGTCCGCCCGCCGCCGTGGCCGTGCCGCTGATCGCGCGGAAGGCGGGGGCTGACGCGCGCCCCGATGTCACGGGTGAGAGGGATGGAGACCGTGGGCAAGTTTGGCAGGCGTTTTCTCGTGTCGCTTCCACGGCCCAAATTTGGAACAGGGGCCTCTCCGACCGGTCGGGACCTGGGGGTTCCCCTACCGCTGCCGCGCGGGCAGGGGCGCGGGTGAGGTTGACCTGTCCGCCGCCCAGGGTCTGCCCGTCGGCCGTCACCGCCTGGAAGCGCCCCGTGTAGGTGTCGCCGTCGAACTTCCCGGTCGCGCGCAGCTCCACCGCCGTGTCGTCCGGCAGCCGGAGCGTCAGGGTCAGCGTTCCCGACCGGTGGTCGCCCGCCACCGTGCCGAGCCACTCCCCCTCGGCGGACAGCACCATGCCCTGAATGCCGAGGCGGTCGTCCTCCACGTTCAGCCGCACGTCCAGCGGGGCGTTTCCGTCCGTGGTGAGGCGGCCCGCCCACCTGCCGCTGCCGCCTTGCCGCACGGGGGGAGGCGGGGGCGGTGGGGGTGGGGTCACGACCACGGGCGGGGAGGCCGGGGGCGGACTCGGCGTGCTGGCCCGCCGCAGTTCCTCGGGGGTCGCGCGGCGCACCACGGCCCGGTCCTTCCCGGTCGTCAGGGTGAGGGTCGTCCCCGTGACCCTCCAGGTGGAGGTGCGCGGCCTCAGGTCGGTCCCGGTGTAGGACAAGCCGCCGGACCGCACGCAGCCGCTCTTCAGGGAGTGCGGGGTGGCGAGGTTGAAGCCCTTCGCCGCGCCCGGCTTCAGGACGAGCGTGCCCCCCTGGACCGTGTACCGCCCCGCTTCCCAGCGGATGCTGATCTTTTCGCAGGAGATCAGGCGACCGCTCCAGCCGAAGGTCTCCGGGGTGGCACTTGTGCTCAGGGTGGCGAGTTCGTAGGTGCCGTCCGGGCGCGGCAGAAGGCGCTCGGTGTCGCTGCCCGCCTGCCGGAAGCCCTCCAGGGTGTAGGCGGAGCGGGGGAAGACGGAGCCTCCGTACCACTCGCCGGTCAGGGTGGACGGAGCGGCGCTGGCCGCCGAGGTCAGCAGGGCGAGGGTGAACAGGGGGCGGGAAAAGGCGTTCATGCCCGGCACGGTAGCCAGCCGTGGGTGATCGGAGGATGACCGGCCCTCCTGGACCTGAAGAGAACGGTCGGTCGCGCCGGGTGTTCAGGATGTCCGGGAGCGCTCGTGGGCGGCCTGTGGTGAAGACCGCGCGCTCCCTGCCGCCGCCGACCGCGTAGACCATGCCCCTGTGCGCCGCTCGGACGACCACCCGGCTGTCGCGGGTGGTGGAGGCGGCAGGCGCAGGCGCAGACGCAGACGCAGGCGGTCCACCAGGGTCCCCGCCTGGGCACTCCCCACAGCCAGCGGATGAAGTTCCTGTTCCAGCGTCTGCCGGTCGTCCTCGTGGGTCCAGCCTGCGGGCCGGGCTGAGGAGGACTCCCTCGTCCGCGTCATCCCCCGGTCATCCGGCGGCCCCTACCCTCTGCCCGTGAACACGACCCTCCTGTCCGCCCTGCTCCTCCTGTCCGCTTCCACGCCCGCGCTGCCACGGGTGTCCTTCGACGCCCGGCTCCTGGGCGTGATCGCCACCGTCCGCACCGTGGAGACGCAGAAGCGCCTGGACACCCCCGACTTCTTCCCGCCCCGCCATGTGCAGGTTGTCCTCGGGCCGCAGGGGGACGCTGTGCGCGAGCTGAACGTCTACCCGGTCGCCGGGTTGATCGCCCAGTACCCAGGGAAGAGGGACGGCGTGCGGACGGAAATCGACTCGCTGCGGGCGCTGCTCAAGGAGCGTCCCGCGCCTGCCCAGCTTCGGGGGGAGTTGCCCTTCCTGCCGCCCCCCTTTTCGGGGCAGGTGCTGAACGCCGCCGTGAAGTACCTCGACTTTCCCGGCGGGCGCGGCGTGCGCGCGCTCGTGGCCTACAGCCTCGACGTGTCGCCCCTGTCGCGCGAACAGGTCTTCTACACCTTCCAGGGGCTGACGCAGGACGGCAAGTCTTACGTCTCGCTCCGGTACCCCGTCTTGTTGAAGGAACTGCCCGCAGACGCGTTCTCGGGGCCAACCGCGCGGTGACGGAGGCGTTGAACTCGGGCGACGCGGGACGGGCGGAGGCGGCGTGGAAGACCTCCCTGGCACGCACGAGGGGGCAACTGAACGCGCTGACGAACGACCCCCGACTGACGTGGATCGACGCCTTCGTACACTCGCTGCGGCTTCGGTAGGACTTGGTGTGGACGGCCCGCCGAGCGCCGTCGAGACCGAAGCGGGACGGGCAGCCGACCTTCCCCGAGGCCACGTCATCCCCCGAACATCCACGCCCGGCCAGAGTGCCCCCTGCCGACGCGCCCGATTCTCCGTGCTCGACCTCCTGCTCCAGCCGCACCGGGACAGGGAGGCGGCCCGGTCAGTCCGACGGTCCCGGGGTCATTCACCCCGACGAGGGCCGACCCGTCAGGCCAAGCGCAGGCCCCGCCGCAGCGCCTCCAGACTCCGCTCCAGAAATGCCTCGGAGACGGACGCGCCCGGCGAGAACAGCTCGCCGGCGTGATAGGCACCCTCCACCTCGTGGAACTCGCACGGCACGCCCGCCTCGTTCAGACGGCGCGCGTACTCCCGGTCCTCCGGGAAGAACAGGTCGAGCGTGCCCACGCCGATCCACGCGGGCGCGAGGCCGGAGAGGTCGGCCCGTCTCGCGGGTGCCGCGTACTCGGGCGCGGCCTCCAGCGTCGGCTTGCGGCCCAGGTACGACGACCAGCCCAGCAGGTTCGAGGTCGGCGTCCACACGAACTCCCCCCGCCCCTCGTGATTTGTCTCCAGGACCGTGCGGTCGTCCAGCATCGGGTACAGCAGCAATTGGAAGGCGGGCGCGACCTCACCCCGGTCGTGCGCGAGTTGCGCCAGTGCCGCCGCCAGGCCCGCCCCGGCGCTGTCCCCGGCGACGGCGATCCGCGCCGGGTCGCTGCCGAGGGACGCCGCCTGCGCCTTCATCCAGCGCAGGGCCGCGTAACAGTCCTCCAGCGGCCCGGGGAAGGGCGTCTCGGGCGCGAGGCGGTACTCCACGTTCACGACGAGCAGGCCCAGTTCCCGCGCGAAGCGGGCACACTGCCTGTGGTAGGCCTCAGCCGAGCCCGTGATGAACCCCCCGCCGTGGAGGTAGAGCAGCGCGGCGGTGTTCTGCTGTCCTGCGAGGGGGCGGTAGAGGTACACGGTGACGTCCGGTGCGCCGGGAGGGCCAGGGATACGGCGCGACTCGAACTGAACGTCCGTCGGGGCGGCGAACCGCGCGGGCAGCCTCCGCATGGCCCAGACGAGGGCAGGCGTGAAGGGGGGCGAGCGGAAGCGCAGCAGCGGCGAGCGCAGTTCGGGGTGGAGCCGGGGAAAGGACGCGGCGCGTTTGGAGGCGACCCACCACCCGGCCAGGGCGAGTGCCGCCCCCCACGTGAAGGTCCTGGTTCTGTTCACGCTGGATTGTCCTGACACGCCTCGCAGCGTAAACCACGGCCCCCTGAGGGACGCGTGGCCCGGTCGGCGCGGCAGAGGAACCTGCTCCGCTCTGCCCCGGGCCTGACCTCGACCCCTGATCGGACGCGTCCCGGTGGCTGACACCCCCTCCCGATGGAACGGGCCGAATCACGCTGCAATCACCGGGCCGAACCCACCGTGCACTCCGTCCGGTGATTCTCCGCCCTGCCACGGCGCACCGGGTCAGTCGCCCACGCCCTCTCTGCCTTTTGCAAAGGAACCCGAACCATGAGACGATCCCTGCCTGCCCTCCTGTCCGTCCTCACCCTCACCGCTGGCCTGGCCGCCCCCCCCGCCGAAACCTGAACCGGGGACGGTGAAGGGCGTCGTGCTGGACGCGCTGGGCCAACCCATCAAAGGTGCCATCGTCCGCATCGAGCCGGGGCTGACGGGCGGGATGGTCGGCGTCAAGACGGACGCCCAAGGGCAGTACACCGCCCGCTCCCTGATCGACATGCCGTACCTCGCCACAGCCTGGACCCTGATGCCCTACCGGGGCCAGAAGTTCTGCCTGCGCGTCGATTCCGTGAACGAGGAAGGCTACGAGCCCTTCTCGGCGAAAGGAGGGACCATCCGCAACTTCAGGCTCAAACTCAGCGGGGTCATCCCCGACGCCGGGGAGAACGCCTTTTTCGGGGGAGAGGCTCGGCTGCTCCATCCGGGGTGGGACGACGACGGCGTGGTGAACTGGGACGAGTCGCGGGTCGAGGTGACCCTGGTCCCGGACGGGCCGCTGGTGGACGGGCCGCTGGTGGACGGGTCGGTGGGCAAACCGCTGGTGAGGACGACGCAGCCTGGCGAGTCCTTTCTGTACGACATCCCGCTCGGGCAGTACACGGCGACGGCGGTGGAGCTTCGCCCGGACGGCACGCGCGCTCCCCTCTGGATGGGGGAAAAGCAACCCCAGGACAAGATGACCCTCAGGTTCGAATCCAACACGTCGTAGTGCGGCACGGGGTACAGCAAGGTCAGTGGCATTGGCCGTGCCTTCCTGTACGTCGCCCGTCCGGCGAAACAGCAATGGCCCGGAGCGGCAACTCCTTCGAAGTGCTGAAGACGAGGGCCGCTTCTCACGGTCCACCGGCCCAATCGTCTGGCAAGGTGCCCCACGGGTCTCGGGATTCTTTCAACCGGGTCCTGTGTCGGGGGAGCTGCTGTGAGACGCCACGGCTGAACGCTTGAACGATCGCCAAAGGGAGCGAGCTACGATTCGCCCTTCCCGGGGGCCGACCACACCGCCGAGGTGGACCTTCTCCGGGCTGCCGGATGTTCGGCCCGAAGGGAGACGAGGCCAGGAGACGACAGAACCCGGGGTCACCCCGTCACGGGCAGGACGATCCGGGACAGGCCGCCCTCGCCGTGCATGACGGTCCGGTGCGAGACGGCCAGGCGGCGACCCGTCGCCGGGTCCTCACCGGTGCCCAGGTTGCGCGCGTACTGCGGATGCGAACCCCCGGAGATCAGCACGCGCAGCCGTGATCCGGCGGCGAACCGGTGCGCCACGGCCCCCAGGGACAGGCGCACGACGCCGCCGTCCGCCGGGGTCAGCCGACGAAAGCCGTCGCTCACCAGGCGCGACTGCCCCCGGACATCCACCTCGCACAGCCGCACGAACAGGTCGGCGTGCGGGTTGTCGCTGCGGTGCACCACCTCGACCTCCGGCACGCCCATTACCTCCAGCGGAGCGGTGAGGGCCGGGCCGGTAAAGGTCAGGATGTCCTCGCGGGCTTCCAGGGGACGGGTGTCGCGATAACCCCCGTTCACGAGGAGCTGACCGCCCACGCTGGGTGTGGGACTTGCCGGGTCGTAGGTGAAGGTGGAGGGCCGTGCCTTCGGGGAGGGCGGGTAGGCACCCAGTCCCCCGTCCGGGTGCAGGTACAGCGTCCGCGACCCGGTGGGGGGCGGCCAGCCGGGCAGGTCACGCCACTCTCCCGCGCCCGTCACGGACACGCGCACCGGGGCGGAGCGGTGGCGGGCCTCGCCGCCCAGATGCTCGGCCAACCAGTCCAGGGCCTCGCGCGTCATGACGTCGAGGCCCTCGCCGTGCGCCCAGGGACCCACCGTCAACGCCACGTCCACGCCCCGCTCGCGCAACCGGGCGTACTGCGCGAGTGTCTGGTCGAGGAAGATGTCCTGCCAGTCCCCCGCGAGCAGCACCGGGACGCGCACCTGCTCCAGTGCCCCCTCCAACCGCCTCGGCGTCCAGTAAGGGTCCCCCAGATCGGCGCGGGTCAGCATGTCGCGGTACGAGGCACCCAGGGGTCCGCCGCCCAGGTGCCGCTCCCCCGCCTCGAGCAGGGGCAGGGCGTCCAGCGCGGGCTTCAACCGCCGGGTGAGCTTCGCCCGGTCGATCAGGGCGGTGAGGAGGCCGCCGCGCTCCTGACGGGCGATCTGGTGGTGCCAGGACAGCAGCACCTCCAACCGGAAGGCACCCGCCCCGTGCGCCGTCTGGTAGACGTCGTGCAGCCCGATCAGGATGACGGCGGTGACCAGCTCCGGCGGCGGATCGAGGAGCAGCGCCCACTGGGTGAAGCCGAAGTACGAGCCGCCGAGGGTGGCGAACCGGCCCCCGAACCACGGTTGCGCGCGCAACCATGTGGCGGTATCGGCACCGTCCTCGATCTCGCGCCCCATCGGCTCGAACGGACCGCCCCCGGACCCGAAGGTCCCGCGGCAGCTTTGCAGCACCACCCGGTAGCCACGCGCGGCGTAGGGTGCCGCGAAGTTGGCCGCCGCCAGGACGCCGCGACCATAGGGCAGGCGCACGAGGAGCGTGCCGCGCACCTCACCGACCGGGGTGTACACGTCGGCCAGCAACTCGGCCCCGTCGCGCATGGGGACCCACACCCCCCGGGTCACGGTATAGGCCGAGCCTGCCGGGGGCCTCATGGCGCGGGTGGTCACGGTGTCGAGCACGCGCGCCAGTCGTGTGGGGGGCGTGGGGCGTGTGTCGGGCGTCGTCATGGTGGACCTCTGGGGGCAGGTGGGGAGGTCGAGGACGCGAAGAAGGGAAGGGGGAGAGGCCGTCTTCGGTGTCGTTCGACGTGGTCCGTGGGGTGGGTGGAGCGGGATGAAGGTTGTCGTGGTGCCTTGACAGCGTAGTGCGCTTGTGGTGGCTCGCGTCGAGGTGGTGGTGCGGGGTCCGAGGTGACGCCGGGGAACTGCTGAAGCAGGGGGCCGAGCGCTCCCGCCCGGGAGGTGGCGTTGCCTCCCGGATGGACCTCACCGGCCCGTTGCGCCTCACGGCAAATTCCCTGACACCGGGTCTGTTGCCCGCAGTGAATTCAGGGGGAGGACAGGTTGACGAGAGGGGCCATTTACCCTGAACGGTCAACGCTCTGGAGGCCGAGTTGCTCCAGGGCGTCTGCCAGGGAGCGCGGGCTCTGGCGGCACGTCAGCTCTTCGGGCTGGCCGTCCTGGTCCTGGGTGTAGGCCCGGCAGTCGAAGGCCCCGTCGCTCCACCCCGGGATCAGCAGCACGCCGCTGTCGTCGAAGAGGCCCAGCTTCTGACCTGGGCGGAAGCGGCGGTGGTCCCGTTCCTGAGTCCGGAGCTGGCCGTCTTTATAGGCGACCCAGTTCCCCACCCAGTCCACCCGGCCACCCCACAGCCCGAACAGGGCCTCGCTCCAGCCTGACGTGAAGCGGGAACCCGTCGCCGGCACCTCCCGTCTGAAGGAGTCTGGGCCTGTCCGGCTTGTGCGTCGTTGAAGTTAAGCGGCTGTAGCTTGGCGTTCGAACGCCAGGGGCGTCAAGTCCCCGAGCGTGGCGTGGCGTCGCTGGCGGTGGGAGAAGACCGAGGGTGGACTCGAAGACTGCCCGCCGTGCAGCAGCCCGGTTC
>NZ_JAZHPF010000037.1 GCF_036543075.1 Deinococcus sp. YIM 134068 | reverse complement strand
ACGCCGCCCGAAGGGGCATATCCCCGATGTTGGCGACGTACCCAGCGAAGGAGAAGCGACCCGCCACCTCCTGCACGTCCAGGCGCAGGCGCTCCGTCAGCTCCCCTTCGAAGATCAGGGGAAGGGCTGTCATGGAACGGGGCGCGAGCTGAGCGTTACTGCCGACCGCTGGAGGTGTCCCGTATTGATAGGCGAGCGTCCGCGCGGTGCCGGTCGTGCCGGTCTCCACGCTGTCCGTCGCGTCCTTGACGCTGTGGAGGGCGCACAGCAGCCGCTCCCATAGCTCGGCGAGCTTCGCGCCCGCTGCTGCCCCGTAACCGTCCATCAGGCCCATCAGCAGGCCTCCAGGCCCAGCGAGCGCCGGACAGGCCGAGGCAGGCTGGAGAGCACCAGGGGGAGCACGAGGAACGCCCCCCCGACCGCACGCACCAGGAAGTCAAGGTCCCGCCCGTTAACGTGCGGCGCACCGGCCAGCTCCCCGACGATCCCGCAGGTGTAGAGGAGACCCCCCACACCCGCCAGGAAATCTTCGGCGTCCGTCATGGTGCCGTACAGGAGTTCGACCGCTTTTTGTGCGCTGTAGACGAGGATCACAGCCCGCGCGGCGGTGAGAACGGCGTCGTACATGTCGGCGCTCATAACCGCGAGGCAGAAGAACATCCCGCACAGCAGCAGCACGGCCACGGCCTGAGTTCTAGTTGGATTCACTGGCTACCCCCTCGACGGCGGGCGGCGGCTGTGCCTGTTGCGCGTCGGCTGCCTTCTGCTTTTCGTGCGCCCGCAGACGGCCCACGACCGCCCCGAACACGAGCAGGAACACGCCGCCCCATCCGGCGTCCAGCCCTGTGCCGTGGGTGTAGGTCTTCACACCCAGCAGCAGGAACACGAGCACCGTTGCAACCACAACCACAGCCGCTAGGACGGCGTTTAGGTCTGTTTTCATGCTTCTCCTTCATCCGTACACCTTCGCGGCCTTCGCCGCCGCGCTCGTGGTGCCCGAGCAGCCACACCCACAGCCGCCCGCGCTGGAGCTGGCGACCTTCGGGGGTGGATTGAGCGCCACGACGACCAGGCCCACCGCGCCCGCGAGGAGGGCACCCCCAAGCGCGGTGTAGACGCCGGTACGGATGAGGGCCGGGGCCGTCTGTTCAGGTGCCCGCTTCACCCCTGCCTCTCAATCCACGGGATTTCTCGCTCGACGGCAGGCTGAGGCGTGACGGGCTGGATTGTGGGCGTCTTGATGATGGGCACCGTGGGAAGCTTGGCGACGATCCCGGCCACGACCTCGACGGTGGGCCGCTGGATGAGGGCCGGGACGGCAGGGGACACGGGACGAGGACCGCCTAGCGTTTCATCGAAGACTGAGGGGGGCGTCCCGCCTGCCCACATGGTCCCGCCGCCCGACGTGCCGCCGCTGCCCATGCCCATGTCCAGGGTCAGCCGGGGGGCCGTGACGACGGGCTGCTCAACGAGAACCGGCGTCACGATGGGGATGCTCACTGCCGTCTCTATGGCGGCCACGACGGCGGGGGAGGTAGCCGCCACACCTACGACCGTCGCCGTGGTGGTGGGGACGACCGCGCCGCCGGTCGTAATGGGTTGCTGGACGGGCAGGGTGTAGCCCGCGCTTCCCGTGCCGCTGACGGTCGTGCCGGTCGTCGTGCCCGTCTGAGCCGCCTTCAGCTCCCGCAGCTCTTGGACGCCCTTCCACGCGGCCAGGCTGCCCACGCCCAGGACGAGCGCCCATGTCAGGAGGTCACCACCGCTGAGGGTGTCCGACGACTTGCGCCGCCGGGACATTAGGGCGTCCCCGGATTCTGCTGCATGAACTGATTGAACTGCTCGACGTAGTTCACACCGTATTTCGCCGTCTGAGTCGGGCTTGCGTCACTGGAGGACGTGGGCGTGTCGGTGCCGCTCCCGGCCAGGACCTCCAGGCCGGTTGATCCCCCGTAGTAGCTGCTGAAGCTCCCAAAGCTGGAGGAGGCGACAGGGTAGTAACGGGAGGCGTCTACGCCGAACTGAATGCTGCTTCCCACCGTCGTACTCGTGGGGGCCGTGGTCGTGGTGGTGGTCGTCTTGTTCCCGCTGGAGGCGATGGAGGGAGTGCCCTGCTGGCGACGGTAGGCCACGACGCCCCCGAGGGCGAGGAGGCCCACCACGCCGAAGCCGAGGAGAGGCAGGCTGTCCGAGGACGTGCGCCGCTTGCCCATTACAGACCGCCGGACCGCTGCCCGTAGTAGGTCGTGAAACTGGGGGAAGCGATGGGGTAGTACAGGCCCGCGTTCACGCCGAACTGAATCGTGTTTCCGACGGTCGTACCGGCGGCGGTCGTGTCCGTCGTCGTGGTCGTCTCCGGCTCCGCGCTTCCGGCGGGCATGGTCTCCTGCTGCTTGCGCCACGCCATGACGCCGCCCACAGCGAGGAGGCCCACCACGGCGAAACCCACGAGGGACACGGTGCCGTCGTTCTTCTTCTTCTTGCTCATGTTCACACGCTCGCTTTCTTGAGGTCCGTCGTGGGCACGGTGTAGCCCAGCGCGGCCAGGTTGCGGACGGTGGACGCCTGCTCGGCCCCGAGGCGGGAGAGCTGCGCTTGCACCGGCTGGAGTTCGAGGGCGATGCGCTCAGCCCAACGGGGTGCCACGGCGGCCTCCGCCTTTTCGGCTGTGCCCGCCTGGATACATTGGGTCGTTGGGAAGACGCGGTGTTGCGCCTTGCACTGCGCCCACACGTCGTCAATCACGGCCTTGCGAAACTCGGGGGTGGGAGTCTTGGCCTTGATGGTGGACGCCTGCACCACGAGCACATCGATGTCGTTGTTGATCCGCGCCAGATCACGCCGGAGGGTGTCGATCTGGTTCTGCTTGTTCACGGCGGCCAGGTCTGCGACGGTGGCCGCGCCGGACGCCGGGGCCGCCGTGCTGCCCGTGGGGAGAAGTTGCGCGATGCCGGGCAGGATGCCGGACGCCGTGGGCTGTTGCGCGAGCTGCCCGCTTGCGGCGGCGGTGCCCGATTGCGCGTCCTGCACCTTGTCCCACTCGCGCCACGCGAGGAGGCCGCCTAACGCCACGGCCCCGAGCAGGGCCACGTCGCGCACCTGTAGGTCTAGCTTCATGCTTTCACCCCGATGAGCACGGTGTCCCAGCCGTCCCGGTTGTACGTGTAGTCCACCGCGCCCGTGTCGTACCCCTTCGCGGTCGGGATGGTGGAGACCATGCCGACGTTGACGACCGTGCCGCCGTCCACGGCGAGCGCCACGCCCGCCGGGGGGGCAGCTCCGGAGGCCGCGCCGGTCGGGGTCGTGGTGCGCTGGCTCCCCGAGAGCATGACGAGCGCCGCACCCACGACGCCCGCCGTGCCCACGAGGACGCCAATTACCGTTTTGGCGTCCACGCGCTCACTTCCCGATCAGCCGCGAGGCCAGGTAGACACAGCTCACGCCGAGAATGCCCGCGAGGCCGTAGGTGATGGCCTTCTGGGTGGTCTCCTCGCGTGCCTGCGTGATGGTCACTTCCGCGTTGATGGCGTTCTGTTGGTTGGCGAGCTGCGCCCCCGTGAGACCGTCCGTCGCCTTCTCCTGATCGGTATAGATGTAGGGGTTGACGACGTTCCCAATGCCCGTGACAACGCCTGTAACGAGGTTCGCCACGCCCACGTAGTCGGCGACCACGGTCACACCCCCTTGAGCTGACGCTCTGCCAGCTCCGCCAACATGACCGCGTTCGTGACCTGCACGGCGGTTTCTGTTGCCGGGATGCTGACCTCGTGCCGCGCGAGGCCATCCATGAAGACGGCGCTCGACGCGCGGACAGCGAGCGACAGGGTGAAGTTCTGCGGGATCGGTTGCGGGGTGCGCGCCGCGAAGGGGGCCGCGTCCCGGTCGGTCTGGTCCGTCTCGTGGAGGCTGCGGGCGCTCGTCCGGTAGAGCTGGATGTAACCGCCGCTCGACCCGAAGGGGCGGCCCGCACGGATGCTAATTTCACCGTCCCCGAACGTGTAGTAGACGCGCACCTTGCCCGCGTTGTTGGGCGTCTCGACCGTCACGGCACCGGTTGACCAGTCCACGGCCATGACGCGGGCGGGTTGCCAGGTCCCACCGGTAACGAGGGTGTAGGCGATCACGTCGGGGTGACTGGTGGCCGGGAACGCGCGGTCCGCACGGGTCGTCCTGACGAGTTTGCACCCGTCCACGTTGACCTGTACGACCACGTTCACGTTGGACCCCGCCGCTCCAGCCACGCGCCCGACTTCCCGGCGAGCCTGGAGGAAGAGGCGCATGGGCTGGTCGTGAAGCAGCGTCAGAATGGAACCGTCCGGCACGCGGAACGTCGCCACGTCCGAATCGTTGCCGGGGATCGGCGTAGCGGCCACGCTCACCAGGAGGGCCGCCGTGAGCGCCATGCGGCGCGGCTGGCTCAGAGTCGTGTACATCAGCCGTTCACCTCTTCCACGGTGATTTCGAGGTAGCTCTGATCCCAGTCCACGACCTCCGAGGACTCGACCGAGAACACCAGGGCCGCGCGGTTCTTGATGGTGAGGCTCGGCCCCACGTTCAGGTCGCAGGCCTGCGCGAGAGCGCCCCGGTACTGCGCGTTCTTCTGCTGGGTGGTGGTCAGGTCGGCCCAGGTCGTGAGGGGGATGGCGCGCACCTGGGTCGTGAACTCGGCGGCGGTCGTCCGGTAGCCGACGAGGAGCGAGCCGTCGCGGATGGTCTCGCCCGCGCTGTTGCGGAACTCGGCCACGATCACGGCCCCGTTGATGACGGACCCCTGCACCACGGTCACGTTGGGCAAGGTGTACTGCGCGCCGTCCGGCACGCGAACCGTCTTGATCGGGGTCGCCACGCCGGGTACGTTC
The DNA here is from genome assembly GCF_036543075.1 of Deinococcus sp. YIM 134068. Taxonomy (NCBI): domain Bacteria; kingdom Thermotogati; phylum Deinococcota; class Deinococci; order Deinococcales; family Deinococcaceae; genus Deinococcus; species Deinococcus lichenicola. Next base: position 14,379 of record NZ_JAZHPF010000037.1, on the reverse strand, counting down.
TCGCGCAGGGTGACGATTTCGGGGGCGCTCTGGTTGCTGATGGTGGTCGTCTTCATGATTACCTCTGAGTTATGTGCGGAGAGAGGGCGAAGGGCCAGGGTCAGCGCAGGCCAGGGATAACGTCCTGAAGCATGTGCGTCAGGAGCACGGACGCGCCGCCCAAGAGGGCGTATTGCATCGGCGCGGAGTTGCTGTACTCGATCAGGGCGACGGAGCCGACGATCCCGACCGCGCGGGCCACGTTACGGTTGGTGCCGAACTGGGGAGCGGTCGCCGAGGTGTCGGCGGTCCCGTCAGCCTTGACGGCGTAGTACACGACCTTCCCGCCCTCGCCCGCGCTGGCGATGCCGAAGAGGTTGCGGGCCGACTTGTAGAGCGCCTTCTCGCCGTAGGCGTAAGCGGCCACGCCGCCCGCCGTGGCGAGCACGCGGGGGTCGGTGAGGGTTTCGAGGACGTTTCCATCCGGGGGGCTGATGAGCTGACTCTTGTTCATGGTCACTTCCTTCTCGCGCGTGCTTCACGCTGTTTCTCGGTGCGGCGGTGCTTGTCGTCGTAGGCGATGCCCCAGCGGCCCTTGTGGTTCTTGTCGCCGAACTTGCCGCCGATGGGGAACACCACGACGGAAACGAAGGTGTCCCGCAGCTTCTCCGCCTGCTTGGCCGCCGCCTCCCGGCTGCTGTAGGTGACGGAATGCCGGGCCATCTACGCCGCCTGTTCGAGCGCCTGGAGTTCGCGTGCGGCGTACACCTGCCGAACAAAGGCGGTCAGGATCACGCGCTCAGCACGGCGTTGGGCCGTGTTCACGGGCAGCAGGTCCATGTAGAGGCCGAGGATAGGCAGCAGGTGGTCACGCTCCTCGACCTCCTCCGCGACACGCTCCGCGAGGTAGTCCACCGCGACGGCTTCACGTTGCGCGCCGGACACATTGCCGGGGATGCTGGCCGCGTGCTCGATAGCTTGGGCCGCCAGGCGCCGGGCGGTCTTGAGGATGAGGTCTCGTGTTTTCGACGTAATCATGGGTGTGTTACCTCCGAAGGGTTAGGCGGCCCGTGGGGGGGACGGGCTGCCCGACAGAGGCACGGCGAAGCGGCGTCCGGCACTGTCCACGCGCACCAGGACGGCGCGACGGCTGCCCCGGTCGCGCACCATGTACTCACCAGGACGACCGGTGGCGGGGTCGGGGAAGGCGAGGATGCCGGGGTCCCGCAGCTCGGGCCACGTCCGCATCACGCGCTGACGTTCGGCCTCCTCGTCCATCGGGCACACCACGAGGACGGACACCATGCGGCGCACGGTCATGTCGATCATGTCCCCGCCCTGCCCGGCGAGCTGCTGAGTAATGGCGAGGCAGTCCACCCCGAACTTTCGCCCCTCGGCGAAGACGCGGCGCATCCCGCGCGCAAACACCTTTTGAGAGAGGTAGTTCTGTGCCTCGTCCACGATCAGGAGGACGTGGCAGCGGTCAGTCCCCAGTCTGCCGAGGGCCATGCACGCATTCCCTAGGGCGTCCATCCAGGCTTGCAGCCGCTTGGGATCGGCACCGGGCGAGACCTCGAAGTGGACCGCGCCGTGTTGCCGGATGGTGGCTGCCAGTTCACGGGGCGTCCAGTCCCGATCTAGGGCCGACATGTCCACCACGACGCGCCGCCGGGCGAACTCGGCAAGTTGAGAGGAGCTGTTGACGATCACCACGAAGTCGGGCTTACGCACGTACTGCCTGACGATCTGGCGAGCCGTGAACGTCTTGCCCGATCCGGTCCCCCCCAGGATCAGCCAGTGGTACGCGCGCCGGTCCTTCATTCCGTCATGTCCTCCGGGGCGAGCGGAGCCGCCGTCAGCTCCCGCACGTCCGCGTCGTCCGTCGCCACACGCCGGGCTGCCTCACGGGCCGCTCGACGGGCCGCGCAGGGACAGGGGCCGTCCGGCGCGGGGGCTGCTCGACGAGCTGCACAAGGGCACGGGGGACGCTCGACCACGGGGGGCGTCTGCTCGAAGATGGGCAGGTCCTCGTCGTCCAGGTCGTCGGGGTAGTCCGCGTAGATGTGGCCCTCAGCGGCCATCCATTGCGCGTGCTGCTCGGCCTGCCACTCCAGGCCTTCGGGCGTCTCCAGCCACTCGCGGAACTCCAGCGCGCGGCGCTCCCGCTCCTCTTCCGCCCGCTCTGCGTAGGCGTCTAGGACGAGGCTCAGGCCCAGCATCAGGCCCATACCTGCGATTCGCAGCCAATCGGAACTCAGCTTCATTTTCATGGACTCACCGCCTGTAACCGGCGCAGCCAAGCGTCCGGATCGGTGCAATACTTCGTGACCTCGGCGGCGGCACCGTACCGGGTGGGCCACCACAGCCACGAGGGGGGCTTAGCGTGGAAAACGTCGATGTGCAGATGAGCGCAGGGCCAGGAGCCGCGCCCCACGAAGCCCAGCACTTGACGCGCCGTGAGCTTCTGCCCCTTGACGACCTTCACCGTTGCGCCGGTCTTCTTGCTCGTCGCGTTGACGTGGCCGTACCGGACCCACCAGAAGCGGCCCTCCACGAAGACCTCCAGCACGATCACCGGCCCCCATGTGCCGTTCTGCGCGTAGCTGGCGAACTCCACCTGACACTCCCGGACGGTGTAAAGCGCGTCTCCCTCGTCGGAGTTGCACGCGCCGGGACCGTTCATGTCCGTTCCGGTGTGCCGGTAGCCCTTGAGCGCCGGTTGGGTGGGCAAGCCCGCAGAATTGGGGTAGCCCGCGAAGTAGCCGGAATCAAGAAAGGTCGTCGCGTGGGGCGTCTTCACGCCACGCAGAGGCCAGTACGTCACGCCGGACGGTCCGCCCGGCAACACCACGGACACCGCCCCATTGACGGGAGTGCCCGACGTTGACGGCTTAATGGTGGCCCCCGTACTGGCCGTGGTTGACCGGTACGCCGAGGCCGCCGCTAGCAGGGCCAGCAGGCCCCCCAGCGTTACGGCTTGCGTGGAGTTGATACGCACTGAGCACCTGCTTCCTTTGGAGGAGTGACGCGACGGCGAGCACGCCTACGCCCAACAGCACGCGGGCGATAGGGTGAAGCTGCTTGATGGGTCCGGCGGCCTCCGTCCCATCCGAGGGCATCAGTTCGTGGAGGGCCGGACCTATGCCGGTCGCCTGAACCCCGGCACGCACCAGGCGCGACGTGGTGAAGGACTGTTCGTACACGTTCCGCAGCTCGGGGGGCAGCGTGTCCGCGCCCGCAGCGGCGGCGGCTTGAATCAGGCCCTCAATGTGCGCGTTGATGCTGGCGCGGTCCGCGTCCGTGAGCGGCCTGGGGGCAGCGGGGGCGGGGGTCGGCTCGAACTCCGGCACCAGGTCCTCCCCCTCGGGAGCGGGCGGCGGGAGCAGGTCGTCCAACACCTGAGCGTCCGGGGCCGTCATCCAATCACCGTCCCGCCCGTCCGAGCCGTGGGGATTGGCGCGGCGGGAGCTGCTGGAGCGGCAGGAGGCGGAGTGGTGGGGGCCGCCGGGCTAGCGCCGCGCGCCGCGCGGGCACCGCCCACGACCAGGGCGACGAGGCCGAGGGCCGCGCCCGCGATCCACAGCCCCTTCCCCTTCTTCTCGGGGGCGGGTTGCTCCTCGGCCTCCAGCGCGGCGGGAGTCGTCTTCTCGGTGCTCGGCTTGGGCCGGTCGGGAATCTCCCCTAGCACGGCTTCCGTCACCGGGTCCAGGGGGCCGTTGATCGGCCCGGCTTCGACGGCTGGGACGGACGTGACGGGCACCGAATCGGGTACGTTTGCCGTTGTAAGGGTCGTGGAGAGGTCGGCAGGGGTCGGAGTGGACTCAGAGGCCGGGGGTAGGGCCGCAGCCCCCTTCTTGAGCATTCTGGAGGGGTCCATCTCATGCCCTCCGGTTTCGGCGGGAGCGGTTGCCCACGTAATCGTCGGCCCGGTCCACCCGCCTGTAAACGTTCTGCCCCTCGTCGTACACACTCCGCAGCCCGCCCGCGACTTCGTGACCTCCAGCGCGTACCTGGGCGATCAGCAGCGGTGCCGCAAGGCAGAGGGCCGCAACTCCCCAGATGGACCAGGGCTGCCGGGCCACATCCGCCGCGATCTCCTTCACGGTCGGAGACGTGGCAGTGGTGCCGGAGGTGGTACCGGATGTCGTGCCCGTCGTCGGGGTGGTTGCGGTCGTGGTGCTGTTCGTCGCAGTGGCCGCCGGGTGATCCGCCATGACGTACACGCGGCCCTCAGAGCTGGCGGAGGACGAGGGGGGCGTGAGGTTGAGGAGGCCCAGGATTTTCGACCCGAAGAGGGTCACGGCCAGGGAGAGGATGAGCTGAGCGGCGGGGATCATTTGATGACCACCCAGACGTAAAATTCACCCTTCACGGCGTCGTACCCCTTGCGCTGGAGGTAGGTAGCGCCGGGGATCGGGACTGCCCCGTGGTACGAGACGACGCCCTTGCTCTGCTTGACGTAGTTCCCGCTGAGGAGCTTCACTGTCCGGCCCAACTTCGCGGACAGCTCGCGTTCAAGGATCGGAATAGCTTTGTTCCACAGGCTATTCACGGTCGCCAACTTGGCGAGGACCGCGCGGCCTGCCGCACTGTCCGTCTGGTAGCGGACTTGGACCAAGCCGCCTACCTTCGTGTTTTTGTCTACCAGGACGAGACTCACCCACGTATGGTGCGCGTGAGCGTTAGGTGAATGTAAGGCTAAGACGCCCGGACGCTTTAGCCGGGCACTCTGCCCAACTCCCGATTTTTAATGTGGTGATCGTTAGAAAACGGGGGAGTCCGTCTTCATCTCCACTGCCAGGAGGGACCGTCCGCCGATCCTGTAGCAGACGACCTGATAGGCCCTATTCAGGACGGCACCCGAGGCCAGCAGCTCCCCCGCGTCCGACGCCCGGCTCATGCACCGCCGCACGCTCGACGGCTCGAAGGCCACCCCCGCGAAGGTCCGGGTGAAGTCGCGCGCAAGGTTGCCAGTGAAGGGAGTGCCGTACAGGAGCGCACTCTCCACCCGCCGCTCGTGATTCCTCACGACGACGACACCACCCCCACCGCGCAAGCGGTAGTCGTAGCTCACGTTGTCCAGCAGGTCCGGCGCAATGACCTCCCGCCGGATCAAATCACACCCGTAGGTCTGGCAGAAGCCGCCCTCCGCGACACTCCCCCGGCTACCCAGCAACGGTGCCGCACTCGCGGCGGAGAGAGTCAGCAGCAGGGCGAGCGGGGCGCGTGGGTGCATGTGGGCAGTATGCCCGGCGACTGTCACCGGGCACTTTCACCGGGCGTTGTGAGCCGATCCTTTAACCGCCCTCTGACACGGTGCGGAACGGTTCGGAGATGCGCGCCGCAACCTCCCACAACACGAGGACGCGGGCCGCTGTTGCCTCATCCACGCCGGGCACCTCCAGCAGCGCGCGGGGGCCGCGCTCACCGAGAGAGATAAACCCCCGCAGGCCGCCGTGAGGCTCCAGCCGCTCGGCGAGGCCGAGGGCCGCCGCCTCTGGGAAGAGCACCCGCAGCAGTCCCACGTCCGTCAATTCCTCAACCTTGAGCGGCGAGGCCTTGCGCGTGATGGCCCGGTACAGCGCACGGCCCGGACTGCACCGGGGCCGCACCGTGCGGCGCGTCCGGCGGGCCGTAGCGCGTGCCGGGCGGGCCGTCATCCCGACACCGGCCCAAGCTGGAGGGCGAGAATCCGCAGGCGCACGGGGTCGGCATCGAGGAGCCGCGCCATGTCGTTCTCAGCCCCCTTGACGACGTACCCCGGTACTTCCTCCTGCCGCTGGAAGGCCGCATTGACCTCGGCAAGCCGCGAAACTGCGATGAGCAGCGTGCGGATTTCGACTAACTCCGCCGTGGTCGCCTGAACGCCCACCGTCACCCCTCCACCCGCCTGAACTCGTCGCGCAGCCGCGCGAGTTTGGCCCGACGCTTTTTCAAGCTCTCCGCGTGCCGGGTCTTCGCGGCGGCAGTCTTTGCGCGGTCGTGACGACGCCGGGCGTCCCGCACCAGTTCCTCGGTTCTGAGGAGTTCGGTTCGTACCACGTCGGCGGGCCTCTGCTTCTTCCCGATCCCGGCGGCCTTGTTCCTAGCCTTTGTGGACGCGCCGCGCTTGGCCTTGTCGCTTCGGTGCGCCTCGTGCATCCGTTCGCGGTCCACCTCGTCGGCAAGCCGGGGGTTGAACGTCCGCAGCGCATCCCGGCTCAGCTCCTTTTCCGTCTCGCGCACGTCGCTCTTTTTCGCCTTGCCCCGTCGCTGTTCGGCGCGCAGCCCACCGAGCACGACCCGCGCCCCGGTCACTTCCCGATCCTCCCCGACTTCCTGCACCGTCCGCATGACGATCAGGCCGGGGTCAACTGCACGACCCTTCCGCGTCTTGCCCGGCGCCGGGGCGTCCTTCGGTCGCTTCACCCACTGGCCCGTCTCCGGGTCCTTGAACCGGACGCTACAGACCTCCACCGGGTAGGCGTCCGGCCCACGGGCGGGGCCACGCTTGACCTTGAAGTTTTTACCCACCCTGACGGTCTCGCCGGGCTTTATGGTGACGCTGCCCGGTGACGCTTGCCGGACACTCTGCCCGGTGTTGCTGCCCGGTGACGATGACCGGGGGGACAGACGCCGCCCCGTGCCGCTCCTTCGTGGTGTTGCTCGTTCGCTCATGCTTTCACCCCTTCTGCCGTACTCGCGGTTGGTGGGCCGCTGAACGGCAGCTCCCGCAAGTTCAGGCCGTGCTTGGCGCGTGCCCTCCGGTTCAACCTCGCCACGAGGAGCGCCCCTTGATTCCGCACGTCGCGGCCTTTCGATACATGCCGCTCGACGGTGATGTACTCCTTGCGAACGGTCTGATACCCCAGCCAGAGCAACGCGCGGTAGTACACGAACCGGGCTGCCCTCGGCTCCCGCTCGCCGAGTTGGACGGCCATGTGCCCCGCCAGTTCCCACAGATCAGGGCGTACTACGTGAAGCAATTCACGAGCCACGTCTTTTCCTCCGTCGTGTGATTCGGGCACGCCCCTATCTGGCATTGCCGCCGCGTTTTCCCACTCCTGGACGGGGTTTTCTGCCCCTCCGGGGCGTGCTGGGAGTTTTCCACAGGCCTCTTCGTTCTTCGTAAGTGGTGTTGGGTTCTTTTTAGTCCTGTCATCTTCGGAGATACACACTGGGACGACGAAAACACCGCTCTCCTCCACTGGCTCCGCGTAGCAGGCCGTCTCCAGGTCCCCAGGCAGAGGCGGGTCGTAGAGCGCCACGGTGAAGCACGTCGCTACGTTGCGCCGGGCACCGTCAAGGTCTGTCTGTTGGACTTTCTGGGTCCTGATCCATAAGTAGGCGAGCGGGTGGCGTAGCGCCTCGTAGAAGGTCGAGGGGGACATGCCGAGGTCCCGCGCGAAGCTCTCCCCACTCTCCCCCTTGCTCTCCACCACCAAGACGACTTGCTCACGGGCTGACAGCGGGCGCCCCGAGTCCGAGACCCGCAGGTAGCAGCGCGAGCGCAGCCCCTCCACAATCCGCGAGAGGTTGCGCCCCTGGTTGCCCAGCACGCGCCCTCCAGCGCATCCAGCGGCGCTCACACTGGAGAGGAGCCGTTGCCACTCGCGGGAGACCCCCGCACGGCGCAGCTCGGGCAGCACGCCGCCCATCCGGTGATACCCGAAGGTCACGGGAGCGGCCAGCGTCGGGGGCCGGTAGAAGGCCCGCACCGGGCGAGCTTTCACCGATTTCCTAAGCGGCCAGAACAGGCGCAGAGAGTCCACACGGCTCATGGGCATGAGGACGGGTTGCGCGGTGCCGGGCTGCTCGGGGCGAGGGGCACTCTGAGGGGGAGACTCCCCCCGTAGCAGCGCCGCCCGTTGACGGTCGAGGAGTTGCCGCCGGGCTGCTTCCTTCGCGGTCTGCTCGGCGGTGATGTGGGGAAGTCTCAAGAACGGGCCTCTTTCATCCGCGCACCCATGCCCAGAAGGCTTCTGACTCTCGCTCTGTCATGCCTTCATCCGGGGAGGAACGACGTTCGCCCCGGTCTGGCGCGAATTGCGGACAGAGCGGGGCGAACATGCAGGGGAGGGTCTGAGGGCGGTCATTTCCGGGCAGTATTGTCCGGTCGTTGTTACAAGGTCCTGACTGCTGAGCAAACGGCGTGCTATCGTTCATGGGAACTCACCTCGGTTCCCCTCAGACTTGTCTGGCCGGACGCTGAGGGTTTTTATTTTGTTGTAGGCGGCTTTTTGTTGAATTGGTGCTTAGGAATTGTGGGGTCGGGGTCGGTCAGCAGGTCCTCCACGGTGGTTGAGTAGAAGCGGGCGAGCTTGACGATAGGCAGCAGGTAGGCGTCGAGGCCGGGGTCGTTCTCATACCGCCTCAGCACGTCCTCGGCTACCCCGGTTGCCTTCTCGACCTCCACGCGCGTCAACCTCCGGGCCTTCCGGTGGCGTTTGAGGTTGGCCGCTAAGATCGTCATTTCGGGGGATGCTCGCCTCATCGGTTATAGCACCCAACCGGACAGAACTGCCCGAAACTTCAGACTTATCGATCTTTGAACCCTCTGCTCTCGCCACGTAACGGCGAACTGTAAGGGTCGAAACGCCGAAGCGGCGCGCAATACTTGCGACCGACACATTAGGGTCACGATACAGGGACACACAGAGGGCCGCGTCTTCGGGCGAGAGCTTGTTACGGCGTCCTCCCACCGAGCCGCGCTCACGCGCCGCTCTCAGGCCGTCCAGTGTGCGTGAACGGTTCACGTCCCGTTCGTACTGCCCGAAAGCCGCCGCCATTTGAAAGAGGAGCTTGCCGAGCGGCGTAGAGGTGTTCATGCCGTTGAACATGCCGGAGAGGATGACGAGCTGGACGCCGCGCGCCTCCAACTGGCGCACGATCTCCAGCAGGTCGCGCACGTCGCGGCCCATCCGGTCCAGTTCGTGAACGAGCAGAGTGTCCCCCTCGCGGAGTGTGTCCCACATCCGGACCCACTCCGCGCGCCGCTGGAAGTCCTTCCGCGTGCTGATTTTGTCCACGTACACGCGCTCACAGCCCGCCTCCCGGAGTGCGTCGAGCTGACGGTCTAGGCTCTGTTCGCGGGTGGAGACTCGTCCGTACCCGATTCGCATGCCCCAACCTAACACGTTTACGAACTCTGAGTTATGAAACTGTTTTTGTATCGGCTCAGCTTGGCGGGGACCGCGTGTTTCGGGTGCCCGCCTGACCTCGTTCAAAACTGATCGTTTGTGGATGTAACCTGAGATATGCCACGCGCCGAGCTAGGGAGGCGGTACGAAACTCCCGGAAGTTGGTACGACTGGAAAGCCCGTGAGTGGAAGCGGACTACTACAGTCGTCTTGGACGAGCACTTCAAGCACTGGCTGGTAGGACCGTGGCGGTTAGTCATGGTGGGTGGTCTGCTCCCCTGGCATGAACGCTGGCCCTACTACTACCGTTGGTGGATGCTGCAAAGCGACATGTCAGGGCGATGCATCATCATCCCTGAGAATGAAGTGCGACCATACATTCAGCCGACCTACACGGTGAAAAGCCTTGATATGTACGATTGAGCGGCGCTCTGAGCGCCACGAGCGCCCCGTGCGGTGAGCGCCACGAGCGCCGCTCACCCTCGGTTAGGCTGAAGATGTGCATGAACTCCCCCTCACGCTGACACCCGCTCAGGTAGGGGAACGGCTGGAGGTCAGCCCCGCAGGCCTCCGGCGTCTCGCCGTGACCTACGAGGAGGTCCACGGTCCTCTCCCCCGTCCACCCGGCTCCCCGTCTCGGCTATGGCCCTTGCCCGCTGTGGAGGCCGTAGAGATGGCCCGCGTGATGGTGGCGGAAGGAGAGGCACCCAGCATCAGACGGGCGCTGGAGCTGTTGAAAGGGGAGGAAGCAGGGGCACCGCTCGCACCGCTCACCCTCTCTGTGAGCGACGTGGGCGGTGCCGACCTAACCCAGTTGCGGGATGTGGTCGCCGCCCTTGCGCTCCAGGTTCACCGGCTCAGCGAGGAGCGGGCCGCGCACGTCGAGGAGCTGGCAGAGTTGCGCGCCCTCGTCGCCCAAGAGGGACGGCTGACGCGAGACGCCGTGCGCGCCGCTCTCACCGCTCAGAGCGCCGCTCAACTCGCGCCCCGTGCGGTCGGATGGTGGAGAAGACTCCTGAGCTTGGGGACTTCTAGCAAGTAGATTCGGGCGTGTCACTCTACTCAGAGCGGGAGTTCTATATGGTCTGGTGGACTCTCTGTGTGAATCAACCGCCCCTACGTAAAGCCTTCCCGACCTGGAACGAAGCGCTACGCTTCCTCGCCGATCTTCCCGATGGCTCAGGAGAAGTCGTGCATTTCCACCGGGGCAAGGGGTGGCGAGTCGTCGTTCAGTGGGGAAGGTGGGGCGTGGGAACGCTGTGCCAACCCTCTACGCGCTGGCAGTTCTTCCCCAATGGAGTGAGCTTCGAGGCGTTGCGCCGGGCGTGTGAATGGGCCGCCAGTCAGAACAGACGACCCGATTCACTCGGCATTGGTTAGAGAAGCGGTCTACACGCTGACGTACCCGCCACCCGCGCGCCGGACATGTCCGGATGCCTGCAAGCGGGCGAGTACCGGCCCTGTTTCCGCCGTAGGGATACTGAGGGCCGCCGCGAGGTCCCCCGCACTCCAGCCGCTCCCCTTCTTGGTCAGCTTGGCCGCCGCCGCGCGTGCTGTAGCGAGCGGCACCGGGCGAGGGGGCGAGCTGGAGGCGGGCGAGCGGGGGGCGCTCGACGTGCGCGGTATGACCGTGGCCCGCTTTCCGGTCCTCCTCGATGCCACGACCTGCGCGCGGGTCTTCCCTCGCCCTAGTTTCCCCTCAATGCGGGTGGAAACTGAGGCTCGACGTTCGGCCCGTTGCTCCCGCTCGCGCAACTTGGCCGCGTGCTCGCGCTCCTTCTGCCTCAACCGGGCTTCCGCCCTGCGTTCCCGCTCGCGCTCTTTGGCGGCCCGCTTCCGGTCCCGTTCCTTCTCGCGTTCGCGTTCCTTGCGTTCCCGGTTGCGCCGATCCCGTTCGGGGTCGTACTCCTGAAACCACCAGGACGCCCCCACTACTTCGCCATCCAGTCCGCCCAGGGAAGCGTGTGGAGGTTGAACGAGGCCGCCCGGCGCGTCATGGCGTGGACCTTCCAGGTGTAGCGGTTCGAGGCACCATTACAGCCGCACTCGTGACGCCAGACGCTTTGAGGACGTGAGCACGGCGTCCCGCTGCACCCGTACTGCTTGAACTGCTGGAGGCCGCCGGGTCCCAGCCCGTACATGAGCAGGGCGTCGTTCAAGCTGGAGGCACCGTAGGTCCGGCACTTCCGCATGTATCGAATGCCCGCACGCACGGCGTCCTGTAGGGTCGCCGGGGGGTAGGACATGCCCACGTCCGCGCAGCTCGTCCGCGTGACTTGTAGGGGGCCGTAGGCACCGCTCCCCGCCGTCGCCTTCATGGCTGGAGTGAGCGCCGATTCTGCCCACGCATGGCCCACAAGGAGGTCTAGGGGGTACTCCTCCTGCTTAGCGACGAGCGCCAGCTCCAGCGCGAAGTTCTGCCGGGCGATAGGGGAGAGCGCCCACGCGGTCGGGTTCGCCTGCACCAAGAGCGCCGACAGCTTGGTGGCCTGCTTCTGAAGGTCGCTGGAGGCGTTCACGGCGGGCTGTGCTGGAGATGACCAGGACGGCCCGGCAGGGGCCGCCGTGCTGCCCGTGCCAATCACTGAGCCGGTCGTGTAGCTGCCGCCTACCGTGCTCCCGACACTTGACCCGAAGCTCGACCCGCTGCCGGTCGTGTAGCTGCCGCCCACCGTGCTCCCGACGCTGGACCCGAAGCCGGACCCGGTGCTCGCCGAGCTGCCCGAATTGCTCGACGTGCTCCCCGTGGTGCCGCTCGACGTGCTGCCCCCGCTGGAGGTGCCCGTGCCGGTCGTGGTGGTCGTCCGGCGGCCACTCGCCACGGCGGCGGCCACGCCCACCGCCACGCCCGCCGCGATTCCGATAAACGCCCTATTGCTTCCGCTTCCCATTGTCCTCACTCCCTTTCAGTCCCGCGCGTCCGAACATCACGCGTGGGCCGCGTAACTCGCGCCCGGCTTGCGGTGAGTACCACGCGAAGGCGTGCAAGTCTGCGTAGATGACCCGCGCTGTACTGACTAGCCCCGCGACGTGGTGGCCGCTGCTGGAGGCGCGCGGCTGCACCTTGCCGACCAGGGCGGCCACGGGCACCGGGGCGGGCTGCACCAGCTCTCCCGGCGTCATGGCGCGGGGCATCATGCGCGGCCCCACGTCACAGCGTAGTCAAACGTCAATTTTTGACTACTGTTCTTAGTGATCTTCGCGCCATTTTGAAACGCGAGTTTGAATCCGTTGCCGGTCGTTGTCCAAAGGAATACATAGCCGTGGTGGTCGTAATTGCCAGCCGACGGCGCAATTTCGTACCGTTTCACACGGCGGCGCGAGCCTGCCACATACGGCTGAAGGGCACGGGTTACGCTCACCGTAGCGTATGCAGAGATTGTGTTGGGGGCACCTGTATCTGGTGCCGTCAGGATGACCAAATCACCCGGCTCTCCCGGTGCGAACGCCTGAAGAGCATCTGAAAAGCGGCTGCTGGACACGCCTGACGTACAGTACGTCGTCAGAGTGGCGAGGTCTCCGCCGCCGACATTCAGAACGCCCGGCACTGCCACATAAGGGAGACGGATGGTGAGATCGTGAGTGAGTTTGAGTTGATAGCCAGCCTGAACAGGCACCGCAACAGGGTTTCCTTGAGCGTCCCTGAACAATTCAGTGATAGATAACGAACTACTCGTGCCAGACGCCAAACCGTACTCGGTGACGTTATAGGCCGCCGTGAAATTGACGACGCGCACGGTTCGGAACGTGCCGACTAACTCATTCCCGACGACGCCTACTGTTTCGATTTGCTCGGCGTCGAAGCCGCCTGTCCCTCCTCCATTGGCGACCTCAGACCCAAGAGAGGTTTTAGTGGCGCTCGGGGCCGTGCTCCCCGTACCTACCCGGAGAGTGTTGCGGAAGCCGCCATAACGGACATTGGGAGCCGCTACCCCACGACCGTTTTCGTTGGCGAACGCATCTAATCCGGCATCCGTAATGAGGTTGTGACGCTCCCCGCGTGCCACGGTGCGCCCGGCAGCGTCGAGCACCTGCCACGCGGTAAATCCTGAAAGTGTGTGGTGTACGGCCATTTAGGTCAAGGCTCCTGTGACAGCCCCCGCGCCGGTCAGGGCGTGGGCGTGAGTGGAAGGGACGAGCGAGACGGCCAGCGTGCCGCTCACGCTGCCCGCGCCGGTCAGGGCGTGGGTGTGGATAGAAGAGACGAGCGAGACGGCCAGCGTGCCGCTCACGCTGCCCACGCCGGTCACACCGTCCCCGTAGGACAGCAAGGCGGCGACGACGGCCAGAGCACCGCTCACGCTGCCAGCGCCGGTCACGTCGTCCGCGCCGCTCGCCCGCCGCATGGCGTCCTCGATGACGGCGGCCACGCTCGCGCGCCCGGTGAGGCTGTCCGCACTCCGCAGAGGGTAGAGGTCCGTGGCGAGGGTCCACCGCGCACCGCTCGCCAGCTCCCCGACGAGCTGAAGGCGTAGCGCGGCGCTCACGGCCTGATCGAGCACGGCCCCCGCCTCCAGCGTGGCGACGTGGCGCGCGGCGACGTATTCCTCCCGCTGCACCCGGCTCACGAGGTCTGAGCCGATCAGGTAGTACAGGAGCACGTCGGAATCCGAGGTCTCCCCCAGGAGCGGCGCGTCACACCACAGCACGGGGTCCCGGCCCACAAACGACCCGCGCGTGCGGTAACTGTCCTGTCTGCCGTCCCACTGCCGGACGTACACGCCGCCCCGCTCCCAGGCGAGGACCGGGCGCGCGGCTTGATCAAAGGCGAGCGACACATGCCGCGCCGCTTCAAGGTCCGCCAGCGCGTCCGGGTCCGACCGCGCCACCCACGCCCCGCTGACGAGCTGGAGGAGCTGCGGCCCCTCCCGCGTCAGGGCGAGCGCCCACGGGCAGCCGTACAGGTCCGCCAGCGTGCCCGCGCCCGGCTCCCCGATCTGGAGGGGGCCGGGCGCGAGGGCCAGCTCAGGGCGACGAGTGCGGGCCGTCCGGCGTGTGCTGAGCACCGCCGGGCCGATCACGATAGGCTCACCTGATACACGGCGCTCTCCTCGACGGGTTCAAGGAGCAGGCCCCGAATGATGCACGGGACCTGCACCGTAGCCGCCGGGGGCAAGGTGAAGAGGCCGGAGTTCCCGCCGTCCACACTCAGCCACGCCGCCCGAAGGGGCATATCCCCGATGTTGGCGACGTACCCAGCGAAGGAGAAGCGACCCGCCACCTCCTGCACGTCCAGGCGCAGGCGCTCCGTCAGCTCCCCTTCGAAGATCAGGGGAAGGGC
>NZ_JAZHPF010000036.1 GCF_036543075.1 Deinococcus sp. YIM 134068 | reverse complement strand
GGGTATCGTCAATCAGGCAGTACAGTGTCGTCAGGACGGTCTGGGCATCGAGAACTGGGGTCACAACCTGTTCTGACAGATGCTCGCACCGTCCGTTGTTCACCTCCTCTCATTGCACATCAAGCGTCACAAGGGGGGAGGTCGGGTGGGGGTGAGCGGGCAGAGCCTCCAAAAAAGCTGCCGTCAATTTCCCTTCATGCCCGAACCAGCACCACCGCCCCACGCGCCGGAACCTCTATGTCAGTCTGACCACTCAACTCATACGTCCGCCCCGTGAGCGCATCCCGGTAATTGCCCGGCTGAACGTCGGCCAGAGGGAGGCGGGCGGGGTCGAAGCCGCAGTTGAGGGCGACGTGGGCGTTTCCGCCCTCATGCCCGCGCACGAAGACGAGGTGGTCGCCCTGCGCGTGGGTGACGTGAAAACTTCCGCGCCGCAGGGCCTCCGAAGCGTGACGGGCGGCGGTAAGGGTGCGCGTCAGCCTCAGCGTCTCGCGGTCCCAGCTCGCCTCGTCGTGCCAGGGGAAGGCGCGGCGGCAGTCGGGGTCGGGGCCGCCGGGCAGTCCCACCTCGTCGCCGTAGTAGATGCACGGGGCACCCAGGTACGTCATCTGAAAGACGGTGGCGAGACGGGAGGCGGTCGCGTCGCCGCCCACGGCGGTGAGGTAGCGGGCCGTGTCGTGCGAGTCGAGCAGGTTGAGCTGCGCGGCCACGATATCGGGGTGATACATGCGCGTCACGTCGCTCATGCGGCGGGCGAAGGCGGCGGCGTCCATCGGGTCCACGCGTCCCGTGCCGCTCCTCTCGTTCATGGGGTGGTCGAGCGTCCGCGCCCCGAAAAAGGCGAGGCAGGGCCGGGTGAAGTGGTAGTTCATCACCGCGTCGAACTGGTCCCCGGCGAGCCAGCGGTGGGCGTCGCCCCAGATTTCACCGACGATGTAGGCGTCCGGGTTGACCCCCTTGACCCGGCGGCGGAACTCCCGCCAGAACTCGTCGTCGTCGATCTCGTTGGGCACGTCCAGCCGCCAGCCGTCGATGCCGAAGCGCGTCCAGTATTCGGCCACGTCCCATAGAAAGTCGCGGACGGCGGGGGTGTTCGTGTTGAACTTCGGCAGCGCCCGGTTGCCCCACCACGCCTGATACCCGGCGGGCCGCGCGTCCTCGTAGGCGTGCAGCGGCCAGGAGGAGACGTGGAACCAGTCGCGGTACGCGCTCGCCTCCCCCTGCTCCAGCAGGTCGTTGAACTGGAAAAAGCCCCGGCTCGCGTGGTTGAACACCCCGTCCAGCACCACCCGGATGCCCCGCGCGTGCGCCTCGTCGATCAGGACGCGCAACGCCTCGTCGCCGCCGAGCATGGGGTCCACCCGGGAGTAGTCGTGGGTGTGGTAGCGGTGGTTGCTGGCCGACTGGAACACCGGGCAGAAGTAGATGGCGTTCACGCCGAGGGACTGGATATGATCGAGGTGGTCCACCACGCCCCACAGGTCGCCGCCCATATAGTTGTGGAAGTGCGGTTTGTCGCCCCACTCCTGAAGATTCAGGCCGGTGACGCGCCCGCTGCGGGCGAAGCGGTCGGGGAAAATCTGGTAGAAGACGGCATCCTTGACCCACTCGGGGGTGACGGGGTGGGGCACGGGGGGATTCATCGCCCGGCAGCATACGGGGCGGACCCTACGGAAAACTGACAGGGTGGGGAGGAGTCGCCGGGGGACGGTTGTCAAAAAGGGTCAGGGGACCCGGTTCTCCTGTGAGGCGCGGGCGAGGAGCAGGGCGCGGGCTTCCTCGGAGGAGTTCACCTCGCCGAGCGCCTGCGCCTCCGCCACCTCCCGGAGTGCCTGTCCGACGGCGGGGCCGGGGGGAATACCGAGTAGTTTCATCACGTCCTCGCCCGTGAGGAGGGGCGGCGGGGCGGTGGGCCTTTCCTCCAGCGCCGCGAGCACCCTGGCAAACGCGGCGGCGTAGGCGTGGCGGATGGCGGGATGGCTGTCCGGCCCACGCGCGGCCTCCCGGTCGGCGAGCATCAGCCGCAGCAGGTCGGGCAGGAGGTCGCGGCGGCGGTGAACGAAGCGCCGGGCCTCCCGCTCGTCCGCCGGGAGTGGAGCCATGTGCGCCCGCACGAGGGCGGCGGCCCGCTCGACCTGAGCTGAGGGCAACCGCAACCGCGTCAGAATCTGCCCGGTCAGCGCCGCCCCGAGCTTGTCGTGGTCGTAGAAGGTGGTGCGGCCCGATCTCGGATTCACGCCCTGGGCGCGCGGCTTGCCCACGTCGTGCAGCAGCGTTGCCCAGCGCAGGGGGAGGCTCGCGTCCGGGAAGCGGGCGAGGAGCTGATGCAGCGCCTCCACCCCATGCCCGAATACGTCGAGGTGGTGGAAGCCGCCCTGCGTGACCCCGCTGCCCTCCCGCAGTTCCGGCAGAGTGAGGGCGAGCAGGCCGAGGGCTTCGAGCCGCAGCACCCCGCGCGCCGCGTCCGGGTGGCCGAGGAGGGCGTGCATCTCGTCGCGGGTGCGCTCCGGCGCGGGCATGGGCAGTTGGCCTGCCGCCAGTTCCGCCGCGACCTCCCGCACCGCCGCCCCCGTCCCCGCCTCCAGCCGGAAGCCGAGCGTGACCTCGAACCGCACCGCTCGCCACGCCCGCAACGGGTCGTCCCACAGGTTCGCCGCCGAGACCATCCGCAGCCGCCGCGCACGCAGGTCCGCCCGCCCGCCCGTGGGGTCGATCACCTGCCCCGCCGCCGTCAGCGCCAGCGCGTTCACCGTGAAGTCGCGCCGCCGCAGGTCGTCCGTCACGTCGTCCGGCAGCGGAACAAGGTCATGTTGCACCCCGTCCGGGGCGTGGACACGCCAGTAGCCGCGCTCCTCGTCCAGTGGGAAGGCCGACCCGCCCACCTCCCCCGCCAATGCCCGCGCCGCGCCCTCGGGGTCGGGGGTCGCCCAGTCGAAGTCCTTGGGGGCCACGCCGCGCAGCCAGTCGCGGGCCGCCCCGCCCACGAGCAGGGCACCCGGTGGGAAGGGGGGCAGGGGAGGGCGGCGGCGGAACATGGGCGACATGCTAACGGGGTCGCCCAGCGCCGACCGTCCGCGCTCTGGCCTACGCCTTGCCTCGCTCCCCGGCCTCTGCTAGCCTGCGTGCGCTGAGGGGGCTTAGCTCAGCGGGAGAGCATCCGCTTTGCAAGCGGAGGGTCAAGAGTTCGAATCTCTTAGCCTCCACCATAGAGGAACACCGTCTCGGGCGGTGTTTTTCTTTTGCCCCTCCTTCACCTCCTCCAGTACCTCGGCGTCTGCGTCGCGGACAGCAGCGCGAGCGCGTCGGGGTGGCCCGCCCGTTCGGTGAGGGCAGCGGCCTCCCTTGCGGCCCTCTTCCTCCCCAGCCAGGCGTCCCAGTAGGCGCGCAGCGTTTCCGTCACTAGTGCCGTCTCCACCGTGTCTCCGCCGTCCAGCGGGTGGAAGAGGAGGTCGAGGTCGGTGAGGGGGCTGCCGTCCGGGCCGCCGACGGGTTGCCAGTACGGTGCGTCCACGGTGCGGTAGCCCAGCGCGTGTAGCGCACGGCGGCGGGCGAGCGGATCGGTGCCGACGCGGGCCTCCGCCACGCGGGCCTCGGTGTCCTGCCGCCCGGCGAACACGCTGTCGGCGAAGAGTCCGGCCAGCCCCCGCGCCCGCACCTCCCCCAGCTTGGCGCGGTGAATGGCGCGGGCGACCCCCCGGCCCCGTGCGGCGGGCGAGACCGCAACGAAGGAGCTGAAGCCCGCCCGTGGCAGCAGGTGATACACCGTGCCGCCCAGCACGGCACCCGCCTCGTCCTCGGCGACCAGGATGCGGTCCTCGCGCCCACCCCGCCCGGCGACGAGGTGCGGAAAGACCCCCGGCGGGATGAGCATGTCGGGGGCGTAGTAGCTCGCCTCCTGAATGTGGCCGAACGCCTCCAGGGCCGGGTCGGCGGGGTCGGTGACGCGGCGGACGGTCACGGGGGAGGGGGTGGTGCGGGTCATGCGGGGCACCGTAGCGCCGGACTGCCCCCGTCACCGTGAGGCGTGGGGGGACGGCGCTATCCTGACCCCAATGACCGGGCCAGACAGCACCACGGGCGGGGACACGGCGGGCACCGTTCCCCGCGTCGCCCCCAATTTCATCACGGAAGTCATCGAGCGCGACCTCTCGGCTGGCAAGTACCCAGGGGTCGTGACCCGCTTTCCGCCCGAGCCGAACGGCTATCTGCACCTGGGGCACACCTTCGCGTCGTTCCTCGACTTCCAGACCGCCGTGCAGTACGGGGGCCGCTACCACCTGCGGCTGGACGACACCAACCCGGAAGGTGAGAGCGAGGAGTTCGCGCAGGGCATTCAGGACGACCTCGCGTGGCTGGGCTGGGACTGGGGGCCGAACCTCTACTACGCCTCGGATAACTTCGGGCGGTACTACGGGTACGCCGAGCGCCTGATCGAGATGGGCCGGGCCTACGTGGATTCCGTGAGCGGCGAGGAGATGGCCCGCCTGCGCGGCAGCGCCACCGAGGCGGGCACGCCCAGCCCGTACCGCGACCGCTCCGTGGGGGAGAACCTCGACCTCTTCCGGCGGATGCGCGCGGGCGAGTTCCCCGACGGTGCCCACGTCCTGCGTGCGAAGATCGACCTCGCCTCCCCCAACATGAAGCTGCGCGACCCGGTGCTCTACCGCATCCTGCGCGCCACGCACTACCGGGCGGGCGATGAGTGGTGCATCTACCCCATGTACGACTTCCAGCACCCGCTTCAGGACGCGCTGGAGGGTGTGACCCATTCCATGTGCAGCCTGGAGTTCGTGGACAACCGGGCGATCTACGACTGGCTGATGGAGACGCTGGGCTTTTCGCCGCGCCCCCACCAGTACGAGTTCGGGCGGCGCAGTCTGGAATACACGGTGGTCAGCAAGCGCAAGCTCCGCCAGCTCGTGCAGGGGGGTGTGGTGAGCGGCTGGGACGACCCCCGGATGCCCACCCTGCGCGCCCAGCGGCGGCTCGGCGTGACGCCGGAGGCCGTGCGCGCCTTCGCCTCGGGCATCGGGGTGAGCCGCACGAACCGCACCGTGGACATCGCCGTGTACGAGAACGCCGTGCGCGACGACCTCAACCACCGCGCCCCCCGCGTGATGGCCGTCCTCGACCCCGTGCGCGTGGTGATCGGGAACGTTCCGGCAGGGGAGACGCGCACCCTCTCCCTCCCCTACTGGCCGCATGACGTGATCCGCGACTCGCCGGACGGCCTCGTGGCCCTGCCGACGGGTGAACGGGTGGCCCCCGAACAGGCCGTGCGCGACGTGCCCCTCACCCGCGAGCTGTACATCGAGCGCGAGGACTTCAACCCCGAGCCGCCCAAGGGGTACAAGCGCCTCACGGTGGGCGGTACGGTGCGTCTGCGCGGGGCCGGAATCATCCGGGCCGACTCGTTCGAGACGGACGACGCCGGGCAGGTGACGACCATTCAGGCGACCCTGCTCGGTGAGGAGGCGAAGGCCGCCGGGGTCGTCCACTGGGTCAGCGCCGCGCACGCCCTCCCCGCCGAGTTCCGCCTGTACGACCGCCTCTTCCGCGTGCCCCACCCCGAGGGCGAGAACCCCGACGACATCGCCCCGCCCTTCGACCCCGAACGGATGAGCCACGAGAACGAGGCCGCGCCCGTGGACGCCGGATTCCTGCGCTTCCTCAACCCGCACAGCCTGCGCGTGACGCGCGGGTACGTCGAGCCGAGCGTGGCGGGCGACCCGGCGGACACCCGCTACCAGTTCGAGCGGCAGGGGTACTTCTGGCGCGATCCGGTGGACAGCCGGGAGGACGCGCTGGTGTTCGGGCGCATCATCACCTTGAAGGACACGTGGGGGAGGGAGCAGAAGGCCGAAGGCGGAGGGCCGAGGGCGGAGAAGCCGGTGGCGAAGGTCGACGCTCCACAGCCCACTCCCCACTCCCCACAGCCCCTCACCGCCGGGCAGGAGGCCGAGGTCGCCCGCCTCACCGCTGGGGGCGTGGCCGAGGCCGAGGCGCGGACGCTGGCGCGGGACGCGGTGCTGGGCGCGTTCTTCGCGGAGGCAAATGCGGGCGAACACGCCGCGCAGATCGCCGGGTGGACCGTGAACGATCTCGCCCCTGCCCTGCGCGCCGGCGAGAGCCGCATCCGGGCCGCCGACCTCCCCGCGCTCGCGGGCCTGCTCGCGGGCGGGCAGATCAGCACCCGCATCGCCAAAGATGTGCTCGTCCGCGCCGCCGGGTCGGGCGAGGCCCCCGCCGCCATCGTCGAGCGCGAGGGCCTGCGCGTCGTGACGGACACGGGTGCCCTCGAGGCCGCCATCCGCGAGGTCATGGACGCCAACCCCGATAAGGTGGCCGCGTACCGGGGCGGCAAGACGGGGCTGATGGGCTTCTTCACCGGTCAGGTCATGCGCGCCACGGGCGGGAAGGCCGACCCGAAGGTGGTTGCCGAACTGCTGGGAGCGGCACTCGGCGGCTGACGCCCCTCCGCCAATTCATCCAGCCGGGTGCCCGCCATGCAGCGCATGTGGGGTGCCCGTCCCTTTGCCTACCCTGGGGACGCAGGAAATCCAGCCCCGGAGGTGTTCCCATGAGTCGAAAAGCGAGTCCGCAGCCCTTCCCGTCCCCCACCCCTTCCCGTCCCCCACCCCTTCCCTCCGAGGTTCCTATGGTCAGTCTTCCCGGCCTGGAGCGGTCCTTCGCGCGGCTTGATCAGCGCGTCAAGGTCGCCCCGGCCCCCAGCGCGGGCCGCTTCCTCCGCCCCTCCTTCTCCATCGATGTGGACCGCGACCGCCACGGCGAGCATTTCCTCGTCCGCCTCCCCGACGACCCGCCCGAATTGAGCGTGCTCGACGTGCGCCCCGAGCTGCGGCAACTGCTCCTGATGGCCCGCACCGACGGGCGCAAGGACAAGTTCCTGTGCGGCTTCGACGAGCGGCACCTCTTCACAGCCGCCGTGCCCGGCGAGGGCGTCCGCGACGTGATCACCGCGATGGGGGCGCTCAAGCCCGCCGCCGTCCGCGCCCACGAGGAGCGGCTGTGCGTGCGGTCCCGCCACCGTCTGCGCCGCCACAACGCCGCCTCGCTGCGGCAGGGCGAGTGGTTCTTCGTGCCCGTCCCCAGCCTTATGGTGCCCGCCGAGCGGGTGCGGCGGGACGAACCCCTCCAGCGTGGCCCCGGCAGCCAGCCCCACCGCTGCGCCGAGGCGGCCCGGCTGGGTGGCGAGGTCGTGTACGTCTCCCGCCGCCACCGCCGCCCTCTCACGCCCGCCGAACACGCGCGGCTGTTGGAGCGCACCCCGAACGCCCGGACGTGGGCCTGGGAAACGCGGGTCCGCGACCCCGAACTCTACGTGCGCGGCGAGGTCCGCCACCCCGACCACGCGACCCTGCGCCTCCCCGGCTGGCACCGCGTCCTCATGAATACCGAGAACGAGGCACCGGGTGCCCGCTTCGTGGCGTTTCTGGATTGACGGGAGGTGCTGGAAGGCAGGTTGGCTGATGCTCAAAGCCGCTGCCTCGTTCCATGAATGCTGAGGACACACGGTGGGAGGGACACGGACAGGCTTTTCGCCTCATGGGACGGGATGAAGAGAAGGAGCGGCTGAGGCCGAGCTGTCCTAACCCCTCACCCTCATCCCTCACCTCTCCCACGGCCTCCCCTCCACCCCCGCCACCCGCGCCGCGAGGTCATACGCCACCGCCATCCCCAGCGTGTCGGCGAGCGGCCCGCCGAGCAGGAGATGAACGCCGGGCGCGACCTCCTCGTGGGTGGGCGGAGTGTCCGCGCGGCCCCCCGGCAGGGCGACCCACGCGCCGGGCACGTCGGCGAGGCTGCGGCCCACCTCCAGTGCCCCCGTGGCGAGGGCGGGCAGAGCGTCCATCAGGCCGATCAGGTCCTCCAGCGTCTCGCGCCGCACGCCGACGGGCACGCCGGTCAGCCGCCCACCGACGGGGACATACCCGTGTGGGTCCCGGTGATGGATGGGTGGAACCAGCGTGAAGCCGCCGTTCTGCGGACGCAGGGTCAGGCCGCCCGCGCGCAGGGTTGGGGTGGCGTCGGTGGTCGGGACGTTCAGGCGCGGTGACTGCCGGTACGCCCGTCCGTGCCCCGTGTGCGCCCCCAGATCGTGTTCGGCGGCGTGTGGTCCCTCCGCCCCCAGCGCCACGATCACCACCCCGGCACGGACCTCGTGCGTCTCGTGGGTGACGACCTCGTGCGTGTTCGTGACGGTCAGGCGCTCCAGACACACGCCGCCGGGGATCAAGGCCGCGTGGGTGTTGAGGAGGAGGTCGGCCCCGGCACGCACCGCCCCCTGCCCACACGCGAGGGCGACCGAGCCGGGGCGGTAGGTGGCGGCGTCCTCGTCCACCCGCGCAAAGGGGAGGGCGTGGGGATCAACCACGTCGGCCAGGTCCGGGAAGTGGGCGAGCAGGTCGGCGGTGGGAACGCGCCCTTCCCCCTCCGCCGCGTAGAAATCCAATAGGGAGCGGGGCTGGAACTGCACGTCGTTCAACTCGCGCTCAAGCTGGCTGCGGTCCCACACGGCCTCCCGCTCGCGGCCCGGCGGCACGTCCAGCCCCGTCCACACGCCCGGCGCGAGGATCGTCGCCCCCTCCTCGTTCGGAAGACCGCCGCGCTCCGCGAGCAGGAGGCGCAGGCCGGGGGCGAGGCGGCGCAGGAAGAGGGCACACGCGGCCCCCATCCGCCCCGCGCCAAGAATCACCACGTCGTACTCCCGCTCCACAAACGTCTGCCCGACGTGTGCCCACACGCGCCCCGTCGCCTTTGCCCGCCCCGTCATGGAACGCATGATGGCGTCTGGAGGGTTCTGGAGTTTGGAGTGCGCTGGGCAGGCGGGGCCTGCCACCCCCCACCCGGCCTCCCCCGCAAGGGGGGAGGAGTCAAAAGGCCCAACTGCTGGCAGTCCACGGCCTCCCTTCTGCTGGCGGCTGGCCGCTGGCCGCTGGCTGCTCCCCCCAACGTGTGCCCGCTCTCACGCTCCTGTCAGGCCCCGTACAGAGGAGGCTGCGTATACTCGCGGGGCAATGCGGCTTTTGATGCTTGCGCTGGCGCTCGGGTCGGGTGCGGGGGCGCTGGATGTGCGGGTGCTCGTGGCGAGCGGCCCACAACTCGCCGTGCGCGTGCCCACGGCTGCGCCTGTGCCTGCGGTGGCGGCAGCCCCGGCGACGCCCGTGACGCCCGCGCCCCTGCCCCCGGCACCCGTCCCCGCCCGTCCCCTCGGCCTCGGCCTCACCCCGACTCTGCCCGTGCCCGGCTTCCGGGTCCCCCTCGCCCCTGCTCCCGCCGCGCCCGTTCCCCTCGCCCCGCCACCGCCCGTGCCGCCGCCCGCCGCGCCCGTGCCCGTCAACCCGGTGCCCGTGAACAATGTGTGGACGGTGGGGGCACGTGGGGCAAATCTCACCCTCAATGGGGTGGACGCGGGGAGCGCGACCCTGTACCTGCCGCCCGCGCCGGGCAATGTGGTGGAGATCGGCGGGCGGGCGTACCGGGGCGGCGTGCTGCTGCGCTCCGAGCGCGGGACCGTGCAGGGCATCAACGTGGTGGACGTGGAGGATTACCTGCGCGGGGTGGTGCCCGCCGAGATGCCCCCCTCGTGGCCCGCCGCCGCCCTCGCCGCTCAGGCCGTGATTGCCCGCACTTACGTCGCCGCGCGGGTGAACCCGGCCCTGCCTTACGACACCTGCGCCACCGAGACCTGCCAGGTCTACCGGGGCGTCAGCGCCGAGCGCCCGGCCACCGACGCGGCCATTCGCGCGACCGCCGGGGAGGTCGTGGTGTACGGGGGACGGCCCGCGAGCACGCACTTCTCCAGCGATTCGGGGGGCTTCACGGCGTCGAGCGCCGAGGTCTGGGGCCGGGACCTGCCGTACCTCACCGCCCGCCCGGACCCGCATTCGACGGGGGGGCCGCGTGCCCGCTGGCGAGTAGAGGTCGGCGCGGTCCGCGTGGGCGAGGTCGCCGCGCGCTACCGGGTCCGTGTCGGCACGCTGACGGCGGTGCGCGTCACCCGCGCGAGCGAGTCGGGCCGGGCGCAGGAGGTCACGTTCACGGGCACGGGCGGGACGGCCCGCCTCGCCGGGGCGAATGCGGGGGCCTTCATCCGCGCCCTCGGTGGGGCGAGCAGCCGAGCGACCCTGAGCGGCCCGGTCGGTCCGGGCACGCCGCTCGTCGTGGAGGGGTTCGGGGCCGGGCACGGGGTCGGCCTCTCCCAATACGGGGCGCTCGGCCTCGCGCGGCAGGGGATGAACCATCCGCAGATTCTCGGCTTCTACTATCCGGGCACGAGTTTGGGACTGCTGGCGGGTGGGGGGGGAGGACGGCCCGTGCTGGCGGGGGTGCGTCCGCTGCCGACGGAGAAGGCGTGGGACGAAGGGCTGAGTGCGCTCGGATGGCGCTTCGGTTCCCCCCTCCCAGCCTCCCCCACAAGGGGGGAGGGGCAACACATCATCGTTGCGAGCCTCTGGGCAACCTCCCAGACACGCGCTGATCTGACTACCCCTTCACCTCTCTTTGCTTCCACCGGCTCCCATGCCGAGTAAGGCCGCCAGCCGCCTCTTCCGCCGTGGGGAGGGGAGACGGCGCGGCGCTCTCCTCGCCGTTGCCTCGTTGCTGGGGCTGTCCGCGCTCGGTGAGGCGGCGGCGCGCACCGTGCGGATCGTGCAGGCGCAGACGCTGGAACTGCGGCGGGTGGACGAGCAGGAACTCGTCGTCATCACGGGCGGCGAGAACGGCGCGCAGGTCGAGCTGCGGGTGGACGAGGACGTGGTGCGCGCGGTCCGGGTGGAGTACAACCGCACCCGCCGCACCCTCACGCTGATCGGGGCGGCGACCTACCGCACGGCGGCGGACGGGCAGACCCTCACGGGCGAGAACCTCGTCGTGGACCTTGCCGGGGAGCAACTGACGGGCGAGGACGTGCTCATCAGCGACGCGGACATCGAGATTCGCGGGCAGCAGGTGGAGCGCGTGCCGGGGCAACTGCGCGCCTCGGGTGGGTACTTCACCCCCTGCGCGAAGTGCGGGCGCACGCCGAACGACTACGCCTTCCGCGCCGAGCGGCTGATCGTGTATCCCGGCGACCGCCTGATCGCCTACCGGGCGCAACTCCTCCTCGCCGACTTCCCCGTCCTGTACCTGCCCGTCGTGGTGCTGCCGCTGAACGACCCCGAGCGCCAGCCCCGGCTCCTGATCGGCACCGGCGACCCGGACGGCGTGAGGATCGAGGCCGACCTCCCCTTCAGCGTGGGCGCGAGCACCCTGGGCACGACGCTCTTTCGCTACTACGAGAACCGCAACCCCAGCGTCGGCTTCGGGGTGAGCCTGCGCTCCTACGCGCCGCTGCCCTTCCTCGACCGCCTCGACCTGTACACGCTCGCGCAGCCCAAGCCCTTCGCGTCGGACGGGACGCAGCAGCTCGGCTATGACATAGACCTCGACCTCACCGCGCGGGGCCGCATCCCCCTCACGCTCGCGGTGCGGGACCTCGATTATTCACTCAACGTCCTCCGCAACGACATCGGGCGCACGGAGGCCGACCCGGAGCGCGGCGTCACGCGCGTCACCTTCGGGGCGAACGTGGAGTACCCCCTCTTCACGGCGGCCCTCAACTACATCGACCGCTACGGCCCCGAGCCGACGACCGCGCTCACCACGCCCCTCAAGGAGCCGGAGGTCGTGCTCGATCCTAAGCCCTACACGCAGGGGGGCTTCAGCGCCGACTTCAAGGTGACGGCGGGGCGCTACACGGGGGCAAGCAACCCGCTCTCGCGCAGTGCGGCGGCGGAGGGCATCAACATCACCACCACCCGGCTGGAGGAGCAGCACGCCCTCGCCTTCGCCGCGCGGCCCTGGACGAACGCCGACCTCGCGCTGACGAACACCTTCACCGGGCGCTACTACGGGACGGGCGCGCGGACGGTGGACCTCAACCTCGGCGTGGAACTCAACCAGCGCTTCAACGACACGAACACGCTGCGGGTCCGCTCCAACTATTTCCGACTGGAGGGCACCAGCCCCTTCGCCTTCGACGCGCTGGGGGGCCGCCGCCTGAGCGCGCCGCTGACCCTCGACCTGACGACCGTGCCCGTGCGGGACGTGACCTTCGGCGTGTCGTACACCCACGACCTGATCCTGCCCGCCAGCCTGCAACTCCCCGCCGCCTTCCGGCTGAACGTGAACCGCCTGCCCTTGAACGTGACCTCCTCGCTCGCGTACAACTTCGGCACCCGCGAGCTGGAGAACGCGGCCTTCAACGTGACCCTGAGCGACCCGAACGCGGACCGGGTGACGGTGACGCCCGCGCTCCCGGCCCGGCCCGCCACACCGGAGAGTCCCGCCGTCCCCGCCCGACCCGAGACCGCGACGCGGAGTTCCCGCTGGCCCGCGCCCGACCTCACCCTCACGGCGAGCGGGAGCTACAGCCGCACGGGGGGCTACGAACCCTTCACCGTGCGCGCGACCGTCACCGACGACGTGCGGACGAACAACTTCAGCGTCTACGCCTCCCACGACATCGACACGCCCCGCCTGAGCAGCGTGGGTTTCGAGGCGAGCCTGACGACGACCGCCGACGCGGTGCTCAACCCCATCACCTTCACCGCCCGCGAGAACCTGAACATCCTCACGCCGCGCATCACCGGGAGCTACGCGCTGACGTGGCGGGGGGCCTACAGCCTCACCGCCGCCCACGACCTCGCGCTGGAGCAACCGGACACCGTGCGGGAGAGCGGCACCGTCACCTTCGGGGTGGGCACCGTGGGGCTGGCGACGAACTGGCAACTGACCTACGGCGGCCCCTACGACCTGCGCCGCCAGAGCTGGACGCGCCCCAACGTCTCCGCGAGCCTGCGCGCCACCCGCCCCGGCCAGAGCCTCGCCCTCGCCGCCGTGGTCAACACGCCCGGTCTCGACCAGACGCGCCTGGAACTCAGCCGCGCCGACCTCAACGCCGACTGGCAGTTCGGCACCCGCACCTCCCTGTCGGGCCGCGCCGTGTACACCCGCACCCGCACGGGCACCTTCCCCGACGATGTGGCGACCGACACCCTGATCCTCGACCCCCTGCGCTTCGGCCTCGCTCTCGGCAACGGCCCGAAGCCCGGCGCGTACCTCACCGCCAGCCTGCGCCAGACGCTGACGTGGCAGGCTGGCGAGCGCGTCAATCCCTCGCCCCTCGCGCCCGTGATCGGGCTGACCATCGACCGCTGCTGCTGGTCGCTCCAGGCCGAGATCGACATGAGCCTGCGCCGTTACCGCCTCGCCATCGGTCTGCCGGGCAGCAACACCTACCCGCTGTTCGACCTGACCGGGGACGGGTTCAATGTGCCGCTGCTGCCGTGAGGAGCAGCCAGCTTCCAGCCGCCAGCGAAGGACGGATGAGGTTCTTGGTGGACGACCATACGAAGATGGGGGCCACTTCTTTTGCCCCTTCCCCTTGAGGGGGGAGGCCGGGTGGGGGTGAGCGGGCCTGGCTCCCCAGAACCCAGCCTGACAACCTGTCAAAGCCTGTTCGCTCGCAGCTTCCAACGCCGCCCCTCTGACACGCACTCCTCTTTCCCCGGAGGCCCACCCCATGACCCGACCCCGCTTCCGCCCCCTGGCCCTCGCCCTGCTCCTTCCCGGCCTGCTCGCCGCCTGCACCGGCACCGACGAGGGGGCCGTCACGTTGCGGCTCGCCGTGCTGACCGACGGCGGGGCCACCGTGCGGACGGTAACGACCGGGGACACGGGCACCACCCCCGACCCGGACGTGTCCGTGAGCGTGACGGACGGCGTGGCGCTCGACACCCTGCCCGGCGGCACCCGCCTCGCGCTGACCCTGCGGGCGGGCATCGAGAGCCGGGACGTGAACATCGCGGGTCCCGTGGCCTTCGCCACCCTGCCCTTCGCGCAGACATGCCTGACGACGACGGCCTTCAGCGCCCTGCGCGACCGCCTGCTCACCCTCAACGACTGTGATGTCACAGACGGCCTCCAGCAACTCGCCTTGTACCGCATTGACGGCACGCTGGTCTGGACGGCGATCTTGCCCGTCTTCACGCCACCCATTATCACAGCCGACACGCCGCCCATCCGCATCGCCGTGATCGGAAACATCGGGGTGGTGGCCCGGCCCGCGCTCGGCGGGGGCAGTGAGACGATCCGGGTGGCGCAGGAGAACACCGGGGACCTCGTGGCCGAATACAGCACGCCCATCACCACCCCCGCCATCCGTGACCTCGCGCCGCAGGGGAGCACGATCTACGCCGCGACGGACACGGGCATTCAGCCGCTCAGTGACCTCGGCGTGCCCGACGCGGCCCGCACCGTGAGCGCCTTCGGGAGTGGCCGGGTGGACCGACTGTGGACGGGCGCGAGCACGGGCGGCGGGTCCAACCTCTTCGCCGCTTGGCGCGACACGACCCTCTCGGGCGCGAGCAGCGAGCCTTTGCGCGTGTGGGACGGCGTACGAACGAGCGCCGTCTTCGTCGCCAACATCGCCGAACTGCGCGACGTGAGCTTCGCCCTCGACGGCAGGCTCTACGCCCTGACCCGCACCACCCTCACGAGCTACGACACCGTGTACGGGCTGGGGCAGGGCAACTGGCAGGCGACCCTCCTGCTGAGCGACCTGAACGACGCGCGGGCGGTGACGTGGCTGGTGCCTTGAGAGAGGTGAGGCGTTAGGAGTTGGGGGTGAGGGGGGCGCTTCCTAATGCCTAACGCCTCATCCCTCTCGCTCAATATCGCCAGCACGCTCCCCAGCACCGCTCCCCGCCCCCCCGCCAGCGGCAGGCCGCCCCGCGCGAGGAGGACCACCGCCGCGCCGTCCTCCGGGCGCAGGGCGAGGGCCGTGCGGGTGCCGCGCGCCACACCGTCATGCCACCACACGCCGCGTGTCCCGAACCAGCCGGGGGCCACGCCGTCCGCGTGCGGGGGGAGGCCGGGGGGCCGGGTGAGGGTGCGCCACTCCTCGCCCGTCTGCCCTCCCACGTGAGCTGCGGCGAAGGCCAGCAGGTCCGCCGCCGTCCCGAACAGCCCGCCCGCCCCCACGAGCGGCCCGAAGCCCGTGACGCCCGCGCCGAGGAGGGTGGAGGTGGGAGCCACAAGCCGGGCGGGGTCCGGCGTGAGCGACACGTCCGCCAGCCCCAGCGGCCCGGTGACGTGGCGCGCGAGTGCCCGACCAAAGCCCGCCGCGTCCATCGTCTCGCCCGCCGCGTGCGCGAGGGCCAGCGCGAGGACGCCCATCCCCAGGTTCGAGTACGCGAAGCGGCCCGCTGCCCGCCGACTTGCCCACCGCCGCGCGCTCGCCAGGGCGTCCCCCGCGCTCATCCCGCCGTAGGGGTCCTGAAAGCGGGTGAAGGTCGTCACCACCACGCGGGCCGGGTGCGTGGGCAGGCCCGCCGTGTGGGTGGCGAGGGCGCGCGGCGTCACGAAGGCCGGGAAGCCGCGCAAAGGTCCCCCCAGCCGCGCGAGGGGCGCGTCCCACTCCAGCCGCCCCGCCCGCACGAGCGCGTCCGCCAGCGCCGCCGTGAAGGGTTTGGTCACGCTCGCCAGCTCGAAGAGGCCGTCACGCGGCACCCCACCGAGGCTGACTACGACCACCCGACCGTTCCGCACCGCGCCGATCACTCCACCCCGCCGCAGCGCTGCGCGCACGAGGGGCCGCGCAGCGCCCACGTCCGTGCCGAACACATCGCCCATCTCACGCAGGGCCTGACGGAGCGGGTCGCGGCGGAACATGGGGGCAGGGTAACGTCTGCCGGGGCGGTCAGGAGGGAGGGGGGCGGCTGGCCCGGCGGTGGCCCTTCCACGTCCTCAGAACGGGAGGACCCACACCCGAACTGTCACCTGCGCTTGCCTCTTTCCGGGCCGCCGTGCTAACTTCTCCTTTGGCTTGTATCAGGCCGGGAGGTTGCGTGGCAAGACGAAGGATGCCGGAACAGCGGGAGAAGCGTAAGAAGGAAGAGTCCGACACTGTGCGGGCGGAGGGCGTGGTCGAAGAGGCGCTGCCGAACACCACGTTCCGGGTGAAGCTCGATACCGGGCACGACATTCTGGCGTACATCAGCGGCAAGATGCGGATTCATTACATCCGGATTCTGCCGGGGGACCGCGTGGTTCTGGAGATCAGTCCGTACGACACGTCGCGCGGGCGCATCGTCTACCGCAAGTAACCGTTTCGGGCCGGGGTACCCAACAGATTCCCCGCCGGGAGAGGTGGGGGGTCGAGCGCTGCCGGGCGCGCCGCCATGATGGGCGGCGACGTGAGGCGGCTGCGAGGAGGAAGCATGAAAGTTCGGAGCAGTGTCAAGAGGATGTGCGACAACTGCAAGGTGATCCGCCGTCATGGGCGCGTCGTGGTCATCTGCACCAACGTCAAGCACAAGCAGAGGCAGGGTTAAGCATGGCACGTGTTGCCGGTGTGGACCTTCCGCGCGAGAAGCGCGTCGAGATCGCCCTGACCTATATCTACGGGATCGGCCTGACCCGCTCGAAGGAAGTTCTGGCGCAGACCGGGATCAATCCCGACACCCGCGTGAAGAACCTCTCGGAGTCTGAGCAGAGCAGCCTGCGTGATGCGGTCGAGCGCACTTATAAGGTCGAGGGTGACCTTCGAAGCGAGGTCGGCCAGAACATCAAGCGCCTGATGGATATCGGTGCGTACCGGGGCCTGCGTCACCGCCGGGGCCTGCCCGTGCGCGGCCAGCGCACGAAGACGAACGCCCGCACCCGCAAGGGACCGCGCAAGACCGTCGCCGGCAAGAAGAAAGCGACGAGGAAGTAAGCCATGGCGAAACCCACCAAGGGCAAGACCCCCCGCCGCGCCCGGCGCAACATCAGCGCGGGCCGCGCGTACGTCCACGCGAGCTACAACAACACCATCGTGACGATCACCGACCTCGACGGCAACTCCGTCGCGTGGTCGAGCGGCGGCACCATCGGCTACAAGGGCAGCAAGAAGGGCACGCCCTACGCGGCCCAGCTCGCCGCCGCCGACGCGGTGAAAAAGGCCCAGCAGACCTTCGGCATGAACATCGTGGACGTGATCGTGCGCGGCACTGGCTCGGGCCGCGAGCAGGCGATCCGCGCGATTCAGGCGTCCGGCATCGAGGTCAAGTCGATCATGGACGACAGCCCCGTGCCTCACAACGGCTGCCGCCCCAAGAAGAAGCACCGCGCCTAGACGGCGCAGCAGCGGCCCACCTGCCCCGTTCCCGCCGCGTCCAGCGTGACGTGAAAGCCGCACCACCGGCGAGGGAACGGGCACCAGAGGGCCGCCTGACCCGGTGACGTGCCCCTCTCCGGCACGCACCGCAAGGAGAATCAAGACATGGGTCGTTTTCGTGGATCGATTACCAAACTCAGCCGCCGCGAGGGCATCAACCTTGCGGAGACCGAGAAAGTCCAGAAGTACCTCGACAAGCGCCCCTACGCGCCCGGCCAGCACGGCCAGCGCCGGGGCCGGGGCCGTCCCAGCGACTACAGCGTGCGTCTGCGTGAGAAGCAGAAGCTCGCCCGCCTGTACGGCATGAACGAGAAGCAGTTCCGCAACCTCTTCGAGGAGGCGGCGAACGTTCCCGGCGTGACGGGCACGGTGTTCCTGCAACTGCTGGAGCGCCGCCTCGACAACGTGGTCTTCCGCATGGGCTTCGCCTCCACCCGCCGTCAGGCGCGGCAGTTCGTCGGGCACGGGCATGTCCTCGTGAACGGCAAGAAGGTGGACATCTCCTCGTACCGGGTCAAGATCGGTGACGAGATCAGCGTCTCCGAGAAGAGCCGCCAGATGGGCTTTATCCAGGAGAACATGGAGGCGCAGAAGCGCCGCCGCACCAGCCCCTGGATCGAGCTGAACCCCGATACCTTCACCGGCACCTTCTCGCGCCTGCCCGCGCGTGAGGACCTCGCGCTGCCGATCAACGAGAACTTCATCATCGAGTATTACTCGCGCTAAGGGAGGCCCCAATGGACCAAAAGCGCCCCCAATTGAAAGCCCGCGTCGACGGCGATTACGGCGAGTTCGTGCTCGAACCGCTCACGCGCGGCTACGGGGTCACCATCGGGAACCCCGTTCGCCGCATCCTGATGTCCTCGATTCCCGGTACCGCCGTGACCAGCGTGTACATCGAGGACGTCCTGCACGAGTTCTCCACCATCCCCGGCGTCCGCGAGGACGTGATCCGCCTGATCCTCAACCTCAAGGAACTCGTCGTGAGGTTCCACGCGCCCGGCCCCAAGACGCTGACCCTGCGTGCCCAGGGTGAGGGCGTGGTGCGGGCGAGTGCCTTCGAGGTGCCTAGTGACGCCGAGATCGTGAACCCGGACCTGACCATCGCCACCCTCGCCGAGGACGGCAAGCTGGTGATGGAGGTGCGCGTGGAGGAGGGCGAGGGCTACGTCCCCGCCGACAAGCACGCCACGAAGGACCGCATCAACTCGATTCCGGTGGACGCCGTGTTCTCGCCCGTGCGCCGCGTCGCCTACCACGTCGAGAACACCCGCGTGGGCCAGCAGACCGACCTCGACCGCCTGATCCTGCGCGTCTGGACCGACGGCTCGACCGGGCCGCAGGACGCGCTCGACAAGGCCGTGGAGATTCTGCGCGACGAGCTGACGGTGTTCGGCAACGTGGAGACGCTGCCCGCCGTCACCGTGCCCGACGTGCAGCCCGTCTACACGCCCGCCGCGCCGACGAGCCTGCCGAGTGTGTACGACCTGCCCCGGCAGCCGGAGCTGAGCATCAACCCCCAGCCGTACCCCGCCGACCTCGACACGCCCCGCGTGACGCTGGAGGGCCTGGGGCTGACCACCCGCGTGCTGCACTCCCTCAAGGAGGAAGGCATCGACAGCGTGGACGCCCTGTGCGCCCTGAGTGACCGTGACCTGAAGAAGGTTCCCGGCATCGGCGAGCGCAGCCTCGACGAGATCAAGCAGCAGCTCGCCCAGTTCGGGCTGGCCCTCAGAGACTAATTCCAGTGCGCGGGTAACTCTGCCCGCGCCTGCTTCCCAAAGGAGACCCCATGCGTCACGGCAAAGCCGGTCGCAAGCTCAACCGCAACAGCAGCGCCCGCGTCGCCCTGGCCCGTGCCCAGGCGACCGCGCTGCTGCGCGAGGGCCGCATCCAGACGACCCTCACGAAGGCCAAAGAGCTGCGCCCCTACGTTGAGAAGCTGATCACCACCGCCAAGGGTGGCGACCTCCACGCCCGCCGCCTCGTCGCCCGCGACATCCACGACAATGCCGTGGTCCGCAAGGTGATGGACGAGGTGGCCCCCAAGTACGCCGACCGTCCCGGCGGCTACACCCGCATCCTGCGCGTGGGCACCCGGCGCGGCGACGGCGTGACGATGGCATTGATCGAACTCGTCTGAGTCCAGACATGCCCCACAGCCCCGCTTCGGCGGGGTTTTTCTGTTTGCTGACGGCTGACGGCTGACCGCTGAAAGCTGATACCTTCCCCCCATGACCCCCACCCTCGTCATCGTTCCCGGCCTGGGCGACAGCGGCCCGGACCATTGGAACACCCTCTGGACCGAGAAGTTCGGGGCCGCGCGCGTGCGGCAGGATGACCCCGAAGCACCGACGGCGGAGGGTTGGACGGCGCGGCTTCAGGAGGTCGTGGAGGCGACGCCCGGTGAACTCGTCCTCGTCGGACACTCGTGCGGCGTGCTGACCATCGTCCACTGGGCGCGGTTGTACGGCGGGCATGAGCGGGTGCGAGGTGCCCTCCTCGTCAGCCCGACCGACGCGGAACAGGCGAACATGGAAGAACTGGCTCCCGCCGTGCGGCAGCTCGCCCCCGTGCCGCTCTCCCCGCTGCCCTTCCCGGCCCTCGTCATCGCCAGCGAGAACGATCCCTACGTGAGCTTCGAGCGGGCTGAGGCGTTCGCCGACGCCTGGGACGCCGCCTTCGTCTCAGCGGGCGAGGTCGGCCACATCAACGTGGCGAGCGGGCACGGCGACTGGGAGGAGGGCGAAATCCTGCTCGGCGAGGCCCTGCACGCCTGGACGCCGCCGGAGGTCTCGCGCTTTTAGGGGCGGTCAAACCGTCTAGAGAGACCTCCTTGAGCGGTTCGACGGTCAGACTGTCAGACTGTTAGACCATCCGACCCAATGCGAAAGAGCCACCCCCGGA
This sequence comes from Deinococcus sp. YIM 134068, assembly GCF_036543075.1. Classification (NCBI taxonomy): domain Bacteria; kingdom Thermotogati; phylum Deinococcota; class Deinococci; order Deinococcales; family Deinococcaceae; genus Deinococcus; species Deinococcus lichenicola. The sequence continues at coordinate 4,701 of NZ_JAZHPF010000036.1, read as the reverse complement.
AGAGGCGGCCCCATCAAGAGAATCGGCGCTCAGTTTGCCGTGACGGCGGCAGGCTCGGCGTACTTGTCGAGCAACGCCTCGAAGGCGCGCTTGGGCTGGGCACCCACCATGCCCTCGACGGGCTGGCCGTCCTTGAAGAGGATCAGGGTGGGGATGCTCATGACGCGGAACTGGCCCTGGGTAACGGGGTTGTCGTCCACGTTGAGCTTGCCGACCTTGACGCGGCCCTCGTACTGCCCGGCGAGTTCCTCGACGACCGGGGCGATGATGCGGCAGGGACCGCACCACGGTGCCCAGAAGTCGACCAGAGTCAGGCCGCTTCCGATCTCGTCCCGGAAGTTGCTGTCCGTAAGTTCCAAAGGCTTCATGAGGACAGTCTAGCGCCGGGGGATGGGGGCGGATAGGGAGAAGATGGACGGTGGATAACCCGCCGTTCATGCCCACTCAACGCTAGGGTGGGGGGATGATGGAGGGGCTGAGGGAGGAGTTGAGGGCGGGTGCCCGGCTCTTCGACGCGGGTGAGTGGTGGGAGGCGCACGAGGCCTGGGAGGGACCGTGGATGCATGCGAGCGGCGACGAGCGGCACTTCATCCAGGCCCTGATCCTCCTCGCCGCCGCGTTGCACAAGCGCTGGCACCACGGCAGCCTCGCCCACCGCAACTTCCATAAGGCGGAGGCGTATCTGGACCGCCTGCCCGCCGAGTACGGCGGCGTCCACCTCGCCCGGTTGCGCGCGGAGGTGTGGGAGGCGTTACACGATTCAAGCCTGCGCCCGCGCGTGGAGGAATCCTGAAGCGTTCTGCCCCTCTTTCTGGCGGCTGGAAGCTGGCGACGGGCGACCCCGTGCCCCGCCCCTCCAGACGAGCATTGAGGGAAGTGACGGTGCTCCCTTATCCTGTGGCCCATGTCCGCCCACCTCAGCGGCGGCAGATGCGAAAGGCAGGATGACGATGGAACGGATTGCACTCTTTATTGACGGTGCCAACGTGTACGCGGCGGCCAAGCGGCTGGGGTGGAACTTCGACCACCGCAAGATTCTGGAATACTTCGGCGGCCACGGCGTGCTGCACAACGCCTTCTACTACACGGCGGTGCCCCTGCCGATGGACGACAAGCAGAAACGCTTCATCGACGCGCTGACCTACATGGGCTACACGGTGCGGACCCGGCCCCTGCGGGAGTCCACCGACGAACACGGCGACACCCAGCGCCGGGCGAGCCTCGACATCGAGATCGTGACCGACCTGCTGACCACCGACACGCGCTACGACACGGCGGTGCTGCTGACGGGCGACGGCGACTTCGAGCGCCCGGTGGAGGTGCTGCGGGCGCGCGGCAAGCGGGTGATCGTGGCGAGCATCCCGGAGATGACGAGCTACGAGTTGCGGAACGCCGCCGACACCTACGTGGACTTCAAGGACATCCGCGAGCAGGTCGAGCGGCCCGGCTACCGCCTGCCCAGCGAGCAGCGCGGCGAGACGCGCGGGGCCGAGAGCCGCCCGTACTACGTGACGGCCCCCCTGACCGACGCCGATGACCGCTAAGGGCGCTCCCGCCACCACGGGCATCCCCACGACCGCCCTGCCTATCGCCCTCGATGCGGTCGGCGGCGACCACGGGGCCGCGCCCAACGTGGCGGGAGCGGTGCAGGCGGCCCGCGCGGGGGTGCCCGTCCTCCTCGTCGGCGAGCGGGTGCGGCTCCACAGCGAACTCGGCAAGCACGCCGGGAGCGTGAGTCTGCCCATCGACGTGGTGGACGCGCCCGACGTGATCGGCATGGACGAACACGCCAGCGACGTGCGGGGCCGCGCCGGGGCGAGCATCAACGTCTGCACCCGGCTGGTGAAGGAGGGCCGCGCCGCCGCCGCCGTCAGCATGGGCCACAGCGGCGCGACGATGGCCTCGGCGCTGTTCACCCTGGGGCGCGTGAAGGGCGTGGACCGTCCCGCCATCCTCACCCACCTGCCAAGCAAGAAGGGCTTCGTCACCCTGCTCGACGTGGGCGCGAACGCCGACGTGAAGCCCGCCTACCTCGCTCAATGGGCACGCCTCGCCACCGTGTACCTGCGGGTCGTGGAGGATCAGGCCGACCCCACCGTGGGCCTGCTCTCCATCGGCGAGGAGGACCACAAGGGCAGCCAGATGGTGCTGGAGGCGCACGCGCTCCTGCGTGAGTTGAACGGGAAGGGCGTCAATTTCCACGGCAACGTCGAGGGCCGGGACATCTTCGCGGGCACGACCGACATCGTGGTGACGGACGGCTTCACGGGTAACGTGGTCCTCAAACTCGCGGAGGGCGAGGCGAAGGTGCTGTTCGGCTGGGTGCGCGACGCATTGGGAAGCAGTCTCAAGACGAAGGTGGGAGGTTTCCTCGTGCGCGGGGCATTGCGGGGCCTCGCCGAGCGGATGGACCCCAGCACCTACGGGGCGAGCATCCTCCTCGGCGTGCGCGGCCTGACCTTCATCGGGCACGGAAGTGCGGATGCCAGGGCGGTCAAGAACGCCCTCCTGCGGGCCTCACGCGCCCATGAGACCAACCTGATCGCGCGGCTGGAGGCGGCGCTGGCCCCGCAGGGGGGATAGGCGGGGAAGGGCGGCTGAGTCGTCACGTCGCCCCCTCACCCCGGCCCTCTCCCACCGGGGGGGAGGGAGAAAGACACAGCTTCTATCGTCTTCCCTGTCAGCGAAGGGAATATCGTCCACCCCGTCTGTCCCGCCCACTCCGGCAAGGTTCTCTAACGGTTCTCCCGGCGACGTGTGAGAGGCTGGGCCGGTGCTGGACGAACTGACCTTTCAACTCCAAAAACCGCAGGTGTGGCTGGGCCTCGGCCTCACCCTGCTCGTCGCCTACGCGCTCTACCGCTTCGGACGGACGCTCTTGCGCGCCCTGGAGCCACATGTGCGCCGCCCGCTTCTGACGGGGCTGAAGTGGCTGTGGCTGGTCGTGGTGGCGGTGGGCTGGCTCGCCGTCGCCACGCAGGTCGCGTACCTGCCGAGCGTGCCTTTCCTGTTCGACCTCGGCGAGGACATCGTAGGCGGCTTCCGCAACAGCGCCGGGCAGGTCGTGGTGATTCTGGCGCTCGCCCTTATCGCGTGGAACCTGATCGGATCGCTGAGTTCGCGCATCGTGCCGGAGGAGGAGTTCAACCGCCGCACCGTGCGCGTCCAGACGCTCAAGGGCGTGGTGGAGAGCACCCTCAAGGTCGTTGTGGTGGTGATCGGCCTCATCGCGGGGCTTCAGGCGCTGGGGGTCAACGCGACGAGCCTCCTCGCGGGCGTGTCGGTCCTCGGCCTCGCGGTGGGCTTCGGCGCGCAGAGCCTCATCAAGGACGTGTTCACGGGCTTCTTCATCCTGCTGGAGGACCAGTACGGGATCGGCGACGTGATCACGGTGAACAACGGCGGGCTGAGCGGCGGTGTGGAGCGGCTGAACCTGCGCGTCACGGCCCTGCGGGCGCTCGACGGCACGGTCCACATCATCCCTAACGGGCAAATCCTGACCGTCAGCGTGAGCAGCAAGGACTGGTCGCGCGTGGTCGCCACCGTGGACGTGACCTACGCGGCGAACATCGACGATGCGTTGCGGGTGCTGGAGGCGGTGGGCCGCGAACTCCATACGGACCCGGAGTGGAGCACCTTCTTCACGGAGGAACCGGAGATGCAGGGCGTCACGCAACTCACGCCGGACGGGGTGCGGTTGCAGGCCCTCTTCAAGGTGCAGCCCAAGAGCCAGTACGCCCTCGGGCGCGAGTTCAACCGCCGCATCAAGATCGCGATGGACGAGGCCGGGATCGAGATTCCCTTCCCGCAGCGCAAGATCACGCTGGGGGCCGGACCCATCGAACTCAAGCTGACCCGCGAGGCGCTGGAGGGCCGGGACCCACGCGCTACGCAGGACCGGACTCACGCCCCCGTGAGGCCCGCCGAGACGCGCGATCCAGAGGAGGAACGGTCACAGTAAGGGGTGAGTGGGGGGTGGAACCGGCCCACCCCCCACTCACCACCCCCCACGGACCACTCACGCCGTCAGAGGCGTCAGCCCGCCGCCGCCCGCCTGCGGCAATTCCTCCAGCGTCCCGCCCGCGAGCAGGGTGGAGAACTCTTCACCACTCAGGGTCTCGCGGCGCATCAGGACGGCGACGATCTCATGCATCCGGTGGAGGTACTCGCGCATCAGGGAGAGGGTGCGGGCGTAGGCGGCGTCGATGAGGGCGCGCACCTCCTCGTCCACCAGGGAGGCGGTCGCCTCGCTCATGGGGAGGGCCTGCGGGCCACCGCCGAGGAAGTTGCCGTCATCGGTGGCGAGGGCCACCTTGCCCAGTCGCCCGCTCATCCCCCACTCCGTCACCATGCGGCGGGCGATGTTCGTCGCCTGCTGGAAGTCGTTCTGTGCGCCCGTCGTCACCTCGCCGTACACGACCTCCTCGGCGGCGCGGCCCGCCAGCGCCACGGCGATCATGTCCTCCAGCGCCGGGCGGGTGACGTGCAGGCGGTCGTCGGCGTCGGGCATCATGAACCCCGCCGCCCGCCCGCGAGGAACGACCGTGAGCTTGGCGACCCGGTTCGCGTGCGGGAGGAGCTGAGCGGCGAGAGCGTGCCCGACCTCGTGATATGCCGTCACCTTGCGGTCCGCTTCCCTCACCACCAGTGAGCGGCGTTCGGGTCCCATCAACACCCGGTCCCGCGCCTCGTCCACATCCC